>NZ_BAAATJ010000001.1:0-256610 GCF_039533345.1 Streptomyces glaucosporus
CGCGCCGGCCGCCAGGGCCATGTCCATGATCTTGTGGATCTTCTGCGCGTGGGCCTCGCCCAGCGCCCCGCCGAAGATCCGGAAGTCGTGGGCGTAGGCGAACACGGTGCGGCCGTGGACGGTTCCCCAGCCGGTGACCACGCCGTCACCGTGAGGCTTGCGGTCCTCCAGGCCGAAGCCGGTGGCGCGGTGCCGCCGCAGCGGCTCCACTTCGGTGAAGGTGCCCTCGTCGAAGAGGGAGTCCAGCCGCTCGCGGGCGGTGAGCTTGCCCTTGGCGTGCTGTCTGCGGGTGGCCTCCGGGTCCGGTCCCCGTCCCACCTCCTCCTTGAGCCGGTGCAGTTCGGCGGTGGCCCGGCGCAGATCGGGGCCGGGCAGCGGGGCCGCTGCCCCTTCCGGCACCGGTTCCCGTTCCGCTGCCGGCGTCTGTGTGCTCGTGAGGTCGTCGAGGATCGTCATCGGCCGAACGTAGGAACGGAACCTCGAAGTCGGCTGGAGGGCCGTACGACCCGGCCGGTCCTCCGGTCAGCGGCCCGCGCGCACCGCGGCGTCCAGTTGCGGGTCGCCGGAGAGCACGGCCTGGTGCAACCGCTGGAGTTTCGGCGAGGGCTCCATGCCCAGTTCCTCGATGAGCGTTCCACGCAGCCGCTGGTACGCCTCCAGGGCCCGCCAGGAGTTGCCCGAGCGGTGCAGGGCCACCATCAGCTGGGCGCAGAAGTTCTCGTGCATCGGGTGACGGGCGGACAGCACCCGCAGTTCGGGTACGAGTTCGGTGTGCCGGCCCAGCCGCAGGTCGGCGTCGATGCGCCGCTCCAGGGCGGCCATCCTGTCCTCCTCCATGCGCAGGACCTCCAGTTCGAGGACGCTGCCCACCCGGACGTCCACCAGGGCGGGCCCGTGCCACATGGCCAGGGCGCGGCCCAGCAGTTCGGAGGCGACGCGGTCGTCGCCGGCGTCGTAGGCGGCCCGGCCGGAGGCGGCGAGCTGCTCGAACTCCTGGACGTCCACCTGGCCGGGCTGGACCTGGAGGAGGTAGCCGCCGTGCTGGGTGACCAGGACGTCCTTGGCCTCGCGCGTCGGGTCGTCCTCCAGCGCCACCGCGATCCTGCGGCGCAGCTGGAGGATGTAGGTCTGCAGGGTGGTGGCGGCGCTGCGCGGGACGTTCTCCCCCCAGATCTCCTCCATCAGGGTGGGCACGGTCACCACGTGGTCGGCCTGGAGCGCGAGGAGGGCGAGGATCTGCCTCGGCTTGGCGGCGCTCGGAACGATCGACACTCCCCGTTCCACCGCGGTGAGCGGTCCCAGAACTCTGATCTCCATGGTGTGCTCTCCCCTTGTCGAGCCGTACCCGCCGGCGGTCCGGCCAGCGGTCCTTCCCGGAGCATTGAGCGAGGCTCGCACGGCACAGGAGCGGGGCACAGTGAACCGCTCACGAGCGCAATCGTGAAAATGTCATGCCCCGGTGATGACTTCCGCACTGGGCGCGGCGACGGCACGGCTCGCAGAATTCTGAACCACACGGATCGAACGCACAGTCGTTTGAGACAACAGGGGGTTCCCATGGGAAGCAACGCGTCCGCGGCCGCCGTCCGCCACGACACCGGGGAGGACCACAGATTCGCCGAACTGGCGGCACGGGCCGGCCTCGAGCCCGAGCTGGGCAGGCGCTACGCGGCCGACCCGGTCTCGGTCCTCTCCGAGTTCGGGCTGTCGGCGGCCGAGGCGCCCTACGGCGACGTTCCGGCCCCCTCCGCGGTCCTCGTGGATTTCGGCCCGTTCGCGTCCGAGCCGGTCTACATGGACGGTCCGGTGACGGTCGAGGACCTGGACGGCGTCGACGCGTACGGTTCCATGGTGCGGGCCTGCCTCACCTGCTGGCGCACCGAGTCCTCCTCCCTGCACGCGCAGGGTCGGTGAACGCGTGAGACGTTGCGAAGAGGCTGCCGGGGACGGCCCCTTCGTGGGTTTCCGCCAGCACCTCCGGGTCGAGGTGGTGCCCGGCGAAGCGGTGTACCTGCTCTCCCCTCGCGGGGTCAGGGCGCTGCACGGCAGGCAGGCGGAGGCCATCGCCCCGCTGCTGGACGGCACCCGCACCCTGAACGAGGTGCTGCGCGAGGTCCGGTCCCGGGTCTCCCCCGTGGAGGCCGGCCGGATCATCGGGGAACTGGCGCGGGTCAACCTCGTCGGTTACCGGCACGCCCCGCGGGAGGGGTCGGACGTGTCGGCGGCCGCCTACTGGGAGCTGGCCGGGCTGGACGGCGGCACCGCGGACGCGGCACTGGCCCGCACGACCGTGCGGCTGATCACCGTGGGCGGAGTGGACGGCCGTGAGGCGCGGGCGGCCTGCGAGGAGTCCGGCCTGCGGGTGCTGGGGCCGGCCGACGGCCCGGAGCCGGTCGGGCCGGGGGACGGGGGGAGCGGCGGGAACGTCTTCTCGCTGGTGCTCTGCGACGACTACCTGGCCCCGGACCTGGGGCCCGTGGACGCCTGGCACCGCGAGCGGCGGCTGCCCTGGCTGCTGGCCAGGCCGTACGGCGACGAGCCGTGGGCGGGCCCGGTGTTCCGGCCGGGCGAGGGGGCCTGCTGGTCCTGCCTGGCGCACCGGGTGCGCGCCCACCGCCGGGCGGAGATCCCGCTCCAGCGGGCCATCGGCACCAGCGCTCCCCTGCCCCGTCCGGTCGCCTCCCTGGCGGCCGGACGGGGGATGGGGCTGCGGATGGCCGTGCTGGAGGCGGCCAAGTGGCTGGCCGGGCTGCGCAACGCCGAGCAGGACTCCGTGTGCGTCCTGGACACCCTCAGCCTGCGCACCGGCCACCACCCGGTGCGCCGCCGCCCCCAGTGCCCCGAGTGCGGCGACCCGGGGCTGGTCGCCGAGCGCGGTCGGCGGCCGGTCGTCCTGGTCTCCCGGCCGAAGGCCGCGGGGGGCGGGAGCAACGATCGCGCCCTGACGCCGGAGCAGGTTCTGGAGCGGTACGGCCATCTGGTCGGCCCGGTCACGGGGGTGGTGCGGGAGGTCAGGCGGGACACCCGCCTGCCCGAGGGCGTCAACTGCTACGTGTCGGGCCACAACCTGGCCCTGGGCGCGCGTACGCTCGCCGAACTGCGCGGCGGCCTGCGCACGCTGAGCGGCGGCAAGGGCGTCACCCCGCTGGAGGCCGAGGTGGGGGCGCTGTGCGAGGCGGTGGAACGTTACTCCGCCACCCGGCAGGGCGACGAGCCGACGGTGTTCGACACCCTGGAGGGCCTCGGGGAGCAGGCGATCCACCCCAACGCGTGCCAGCTCTTCGACGAGCGGCAGTTCCGGGACCGGGAACGCTGGAACGCCTCCGTCTCCGCCTTCCACCAGGTGTGCGCGCCCTTCGCCGCCGACCGGCCGGTGGAGTGGACGCCGGTGTGGTCCCTGACCGCCGGAACGCACCGGCTGCTCCCCACCTCCATGCTGTACTTCGGTCACGACGCCGCCCCCGACGGGTCCCTGCCGTGCGCCGACTCCAACGGGAACGCCGCGGGAAGCAGCCTGGAGGACGCCGTCGTCCAGGGCTTCCTGGAACTGGTGGAGCGCGACGCGGTGGCCCTGTGGTGGTACAACCGCACCCGCCAGCCCGCCGTGGACCTGGACGCCTTCGACGAGCCGTGGCTCGCCGGTGTCCGGGACGCCTACGCCCGCATGCACCGCGAGCTGTGGGTCCTGGACCTCACCGCGGACTTCGGGATTCCCGTGATGGCGGCGGTGTCCCGGCGCACGGACAAACCGGCGGAGGACATCACCCTGGGGTTCGGCGCGCACTTCGACCCCCGGCTGGCGCTGCGCCGCGCCCTGACGGAGATGGGGCAGCTGACGGCCGCGGTGGCCGGCGTGGGGAGGGACGGGCCGGGGTACGGTGACGCACTCCCCGACCTGTTGTCCTGGTGGACCGGAGCCACCATAAGAAACCAGCCATATTTGGTCGCGGACCAGTCAACGCCCCCACTGGCTCCGGGAGATTACGGCCACACCCCCCGCCGCGACCTGCACGACGACGTGGAAGCGGCGCGGAAGCTCGTCGAGCAGCGGGGGATGGAACTCCTCGTACTCGATCAAACACGCCCTGACGTGGGAATTCCGGTGGTCCGGGCGATCGTGCCCGGTCTGCGCCACTTCTGGGCCCGTTTCGCCCCCGGGCGCCTGTTCGACATACCGGTGACACTCGGCCGCCTCGACCGCCCCACGCGCTACGAGAATCTGAATCCGATTCCGCTCTTCGTCTGATTTCGGACGCCGACCCTCTCCTGTGGCCACTCAGAACCGTTGGCCAATACGATGCGGACGATCCGCGGTCCACATCACGGTTTTCGTCGAGGAGCAGCCTGGTGCACAGCAAACCGGACAGCGCCTCCTCTCTCCGGGTTCCCGCGACCGCGGGAACCCGGACGCCGTCTCCCCCCGCGGGGGAGGGTCACGAACCGCCCGCACCGACCCTGGCCAGGGTGATCACCGTGGCCACCGTGGTGTACTACGCCGCGATCGTGGTGCTCAACGTCCTGTGGAGCAAGGCGGAGTCCGGTGAGGTGCTGGTCTGCGTCGCGTGTGTGGCCGTGCTCTTCGTCGTCCAGCTCCTGCACGTCTCCCCCCGCGCTCGTCGGTGGCCCATGCGCCGCCGCTGCGCGACGCTCACCGTACAGGCCGTCCTGACCTACCTGCCGTTCCTGCTGTTCGGCGTCAACTGGGGCACCATGGCCGGCCCGCTGGCCGGTTCGCTGCTCCTGCTGCTCCCCGGGAGGTTCGCCTGGCCGCTGTACGGGCTGATCGCGGGCAGCATGGTCGCCGTGACCGTCTCGTCCGGCCTCGACTGGGTGATGGTCTCCTACATGACGGCCGGGTCCATGATGGCCGGGCTGATCATCTACGGGATGGCCCGGCTGAGCGACCTCATCGCCGAAGTCCACGCGTCCCGCGCGGAGATGGCCCGGATGGCGGTCACCGAGGAGCGGCTGCGGTTCGCCCGGGACCTGCACGACCTGCTGGGGTACAGCCTCTCGGCCATCACGCTCAAGAGCGAGCTGACCTACCGCCTGGTGGCCACCCGGCCCGACCGGGCCCGTGAGGAGATCGCCTCCGTCCTGGAGGTGTCCCGGCAGGCCCTGGCGGACGTGCGGCTGGTCGCCAGCGGCTACCGCGACATGTCGCTGGAGGCCGAGGCGGAGTCGGCGGCCGCCATCCTCGCCGCGGCCGACATCCGGGCCGAGACGGCCGTCTCCTGCGGCCGGCTGCACCCGGTCACGGACACCGTGCTGGCGACCGCCCTGCGGGAGGGCGTCACCAACATCCTCCGCCACAGCAAGGCCCAGACGTGCCTGATCTCCGTGAGCGTGGAGGAGGAGACGGTACGGCTCCGCCTGGTGAACGACGGGGTGGCGGGCCAGCGGCCGGACCGCTCCTCGCACAGCGGCAGCGGACTGGGCAACCTCCGCACCCGGCTGACCTCGATAGGCGGCCGGGTGGACGCGGGCGTTCGGGGGGACGACCGCTTCGAACTCGTCGCGGAGGCTCCTGTACACCCGGCGGTGACCGAGAAGCAACAGCAGGGGAGCACCCTGGGGGCGGCGGACACGGCGAGATCCGCGGCCTGACGCGGAGGGCCCGGCACACGCGCCGGACATGACTTGGTTGGGGGGCCAGTGCTGTCGGTGAAGATCCTGCTCGCCGAAGACGTCCATATGATCAGGGGGGCGCTGATCGCACTGCTGGAGCTGGAGCCCGACTTCGAGGTCGTCGCCGCGGTCGACCGCGGCGACCGCATCGTGGACGCCGCTCTGCGGACCCGGCCCGACGTGGCCGTCATCGACGTGGACCTCCCCGGCATCGACGGCCTCACCGCGGCGGCCCGGCTGCACGAGGAACTCCCCGCCTGCCGGACGCTGATCCTCACCAGCCTCAGCCGTCCCGGCACCCTGCGCCGGGCGCTGGCCGCGCAGGTCACCGGGTTCCTCCTGAAGGACGCGCCCCCGGACCGGCTCGCCCACTCCGTCCGGGCCGTCGCGCAGGGGCAGCGCGTCATCGACCCCCAACTGGCCCTCTCCGCCTGGGACTCCCCCGAGAACCCGCTCTCGCCGCGGGAACTGGAGGTGCTGCGGCTCGCCGCGCGGGGCGCCGACGCCGCCGAGATCGCCGGCACCCTCTACCTGTCCAAGGGAACCGTCCGCAACTATCTGACGACCATCGTCGCCAAGCTCAACGCCCGCAACCGCATCGACGCCGTACGGATAGCCGAGGAGGCCGGCTGGATCCCCTGACCCGCCCCGGCCGGCCGCCCGTCACCCCGGGCCGCCGCCCGCCGTGCCGAGCAGCGCGTCCAGCAGGCCGGTGTCCAGCGTGGTCCGCACCGACAGGTCGGCGGTGTCGCCGAAACCCGCGTCGTACACGGCGGCGCTGACCACGTACCGGCCGTCCACCCCATGGGTGCCGAACGCCCATCCGGTGCCGTCGACCGGCGTGCCGTCGGGCCGCACCAGCCGGGCCCGGCCGGCGTCCAGGGCGAAGCCGAACTCGGTGAACCGGAACCGCAGTCCCTGGCCGAGCGCCTTGCTGTACGCCTCCTTCAGGGTCCACAGCCTCACCAGGGTGTCGTTGCGCGCGTCCGCCCCGTCCGCGTCCAGCCGGGCCAGCTCGTACGGGGTGTACGCCTGGGACTCCGAGCCGGTGCCCGCCATCCGCCGGTCCACCAGTTCCACGTCCACCCCGATCCGCCCCTTGCGGGTGACGCCGACGACCACCATCTCCTCGGTGTGGCTGAGGCTGACGTCGATCTGGTCGCAGCCGCGCACGTAGGGACGCCCGCCCGGCTGGTACGCCAGGTCCACCTGGTCGGCCGCCGTGTCGATCACCGCGGCGACGACGTGCCTCAGCAGGATCCGTGAGGCCGCGAACCGCTCCCGGGTGAGCGGGTGCGACAGCACCTGGTAGCGGCGCCAGTCCCGGCCCAGCAGCGGGGGCAGCTCCGCCTCCCCGCCAAGGAAGCGCCAGTCGGGCAGCCGTCCGGCCACCACCACGGTCCCCGTCCGCGACAGCTCCCCGCGCACACGCTCCCAGGGGCCCGCGGGACCCGGCACCGCCACGGGGGCGGGAACCGTCCCGGGGGCCTCCACCTCCGTGAAGTCCGCCACCTCAGTCCTCCGCCAGGGGGACGGAGAGCGGTCCGGCATCGAGAGCGGAGAGCACGCCGGCGAGGTCCACGGCGTTGGACTCCGGGCCCCGGCACGCGGCCAGGCACACCGGCCCCCGGTCTCCCCCCATGCGGCGCAGGAAGGGGGTGAGGACCACCTTGGGGCCGATCTCCACGACGTGGGAGGGGGTCTGCTGGGCGAGCATCTGGCGGGCGGCGTCGGCGAACCGCACCGTGGAGGTGATCTGCCGGGTCCAGTAGGGCTCGTAGAGGGGCTCGCCCGTGTACCCGCCGCGCACCGTGGAGTAGAAGGGCACCCGCGGCGCGCCGCCGGGCAGCCGCCGCACCACCGTCCCGAACCGGGGCAGGACCGGCTCCATCAGCGGGGAGTGGAAGGCGTGGGTGACGTTCAGCATCGCGGCGGCGATGCCGCGCGCGGCCAGCTTCTCCTGGACCCGCTCCAGCCCGGCGATCTCGCCGGACAGCACGGTGGCCTTCGCCGCGTTGACCGCCCCGATGCTCACCCCGGGCTCGTCGGACAGCAGGTCCGCCGCCTCGTACGCGGGGGCGCAGGTGGCCATCATCCCGCCGCCCGAGGGCAGGTACTGCATGAACGCACCGCGCAGGGACACCAGTTGGGCGGCGGCGGACAGCGGCAGCGCCCCGGCCGCGACGGCCGCGGCGAACTCGCCGATGCCGTGCCCCAGCACCGCCACCGGCCGCACCCCCGACTCCTCCAGCGTGCGGGTCAGCGCGTACTCGACGGCGAACAGCGCGGGCTGGGTGAACGCCGTCTGGTGGATCCGCGGGTCGCCGCTGAGGATCAGGTCGACGACCGACGTCCCCGTGTAGGGAAGCAGCGCGTCGGCCGCCTCGTCCAGGTGGGTGCGGTAGCCCGTGGAGTGCAGGTACAGCCCCGCGGTCATGCCGGGGTGCTGAGAGCCCTGGCCGGTGAACACGAAGGCCGCCCGCACCCGGCCGTCCCCGCCGGGCCTGGGGTCCCGCAGGGCGAGGTACCGGGCCAGCGCGCGCACGGTCGGGTACGCCCAGATGTCGGTGGGGTCGATCAGCGGGCCGAACTCCTCCTCGATGTCGCCGTAGAGGCTGAGCGCGGCCACGGAGTCCAGCCCGTGCTCGACGAACGACGCGGCCTCCTCGACCGGCCGGCCGAGGTAATGGGCCAGTCTTTCCGTCAGCCAGTCTGCGTACGCCTGCTCGCGTACCCTGCGAGGCAGTACGGACATCTCTCGCTCCTTTTCAGCGGCTCGGGGGAGGGGCGCGGCGGCGGGTCAGGCCAGGGCCGTGCCGTAGAGGTCGTAGCTGCGCCGCCCGTGCAGACGTGCCAGCACCTCGGCGAGCACCCGCCGCTCGCAGGCGACGGGACGGTCCGGCAGGGACAGGCCGAGGCGCCGGCACAGGCGGTACAGGGCGGCCGTGGGCCAGGCGGGGTCGGCGAGGAAGACGCCCGCGGCGGTGCCGTCCGGTCCGTCGGCGGCGCCGGACCGCTGCTCGCGCCACACGCCCAGGCAGGCGGCGGCGGCCAGCACCAGGGCGTACCGGTCCGCCAGCGCGAAGCTGCGCGGGTCGACCAGGGCCGCCCGGTCACCGGGCTCGATCCCCGCGAACACCCCGCGCAGTTCGTCCAGTTCCGCCACCAGGGCACGGATGAGGTGCCGCAGCGCCTCCCGGCACCCCGGCGTGTCGCCGGGCAGGTCCTCGGTGCCCAGCAGGCCGTCGGTGGCCACCAGGGTCGCGGCGAGCGGGTCGCCGTCGCCCAGCAGCGCCGGGCGGCCCAGGTCCAACGGCGGGAGGTCCTCGTGGAGCCGGAACAGCGCGGCCGGGGCCTCGGCGTCGGAGAACCAGGCGTTCCGGGCGAAGAACGGGAGCTGCGGCAGGAGGCTGATCTGGCGGCCGGCGCTGCCCGCGTGGCCCAGCGAGGTGACCGGCAGGTCGCGCAGCTGCTTGCCGAACATCGCGTACGCCCCGTCCGAGGCGAAGGTCTCCTCGCCCAGCACCGCGGACATCTCGTCCATCGACTCGGTGACGATCCTCGGGGCGAGGTAGGCGGCCGCGGCGGCGTACGCGCTGGTCTGCCGGGGCAGCAGATGCAGGCCGCGCGTGGCCACCAGGGCGAGGCAGTCGCTCAGCAGCAGGTCCAGGAAGGCCCCGGTGAGGACGTCCCGCACGTGCTGGACGTCCAGCGACGAGCGCCCGTCGGCGCGGCGGCGGACCGCGAACCGGGCCACGGTGCGCAGCGCGGTGTCCGCCCCGGCCAGCACGATGGACGGGATGAGGCCGCGGATGACCAGCGAGGAGCGCAGGGACACCTCGTAGCCGTCCCCGAGCCCGCCCACCAGCGCCCCGCCCGGCACCGGGCAGTCGACGGCCCGCAGGCCCCCGAACTCGGCGCTGCGCATCCCGTTGGTGGAGCGCCGGGCGAGATCGGTCAGCCTGCCGGGCGGCAGCGTCCTGCGGTCGAGCAGCAGCACCGAGTGGCTGCGTCCGCCGGGGTCCTCCGACGTCCGGGCGAAGACCACCAGCCCGTCGGCGCGGGAGGCGTTGGCGATCACCGCCTTCCTGCCGTCGAGGAGGAAGCCGCCGCCCGCGGGCCGGGCGGTGAACTCGTCGCGGACGAAGTCGTTGCCGTGGGCCATCTCGTGCCGCACGACGGCGACGCGGCGGCCGTCCAGCAGGTGGCCGGCCACCTCGGCGCGCTGCCCGGCGTCGCCGGCGATCCAGACGGGGGCCGCCGCGAAGAAGCAGTTGAGGCCGTGCCCGAAGCCGACCGAGGCGTCCCGGCGGAAGACGGGGCGCAGCACCCGGCCGAGGGTGTCCATCCGCGACAGCCTGCCGCCCAGCTCCACGGGGACGAACTCGGCGTTGAAGCCGTGGGCGTCGAGGACCTTCTCCGCCTCGGCGAGCACGTCGCCGGCCGCATCGGCGGCCAGCAGGGCGTCCTGCCCCAGCGGGTTGCCGGGATCCTCCAGCGGGCCGAAGGCGCGCTCCAGCGCGGCGGCGCGGTCCTCGGTCGTCTCCATCACCGCTCCCCGGCCGTCATCAGTTCCCTCACCTCGGGCAGGAGTTCCTGGTGCAGCGGGCGCAGCTCGCCGCGGAGGAACAGCCCGCGCATCGCGGAGCGCTCCACCTTGCCGCTGGTGGTGCGGCGCACCGTGCCGGGACGCACCAGCAGCACCCCGCCCGGCCGCACTTCGAACTCCTCGACCAGGCGGTTGCCCACGGCGGCCGCGAGCCGGGCCAGGTCGATGTCGTAGCGGCCCCGGGCGCGCAGCTCCTGGACGACGACGACCCGGTCCCGCTCGCCGGGCACCGCGAACGCCGTCGCGGCCCCGAACAGGCTGCTGACCTGCTGCACCGTGCGTTCCAGGTCCTGTGGGTAGAGGTTGCGGCCGGCCACCACGATCATGTCCTTGAGCCGTCCGGTGACGTACAGCCCGCCCTGGTCGACGGTGCCCAGGTCGCCGGTGCGCAGCCAGCCGCCCTCGCCGTCGGCGGTGCGGCCGTCGAAGGTCAGCGCGGTCTCCGCGGGCCGGCCCCAGTAGCCGCGGGCGACCCCGGGGCCGCGCAGCCAGATCTCCCCGATCCTTCCGTCGGGCAGTGCCTCTCCGCTGCCGGGGTCGGTGATCCGCAGCTCGCAGCCGGCGACGGACCCGCAGGAGACCAGGGTCCGCTCCGGTTTCCCGGGGGACGGCGGACGCAGCTCGTCGCGCTCCAGGGCCGCGGCGTCCACGGTCAGGTGCGCGGGCGCGTCCCCGTCCCCGCTCCGGCGGGCGGCGCCGGCCACCAGCAGGGTCGCCTCGGCGAGCCCGTAGCAGGGGGTGATCGCCTCGGGCCGCAGCCCGGCCGGGGCGAACCGCTCGGCGAAGGCGCGCAGGGTCTCGGCCCGCACCGGCTCGCCGCCGCTGACGGCGGTCTCCCAGCCGGACAGGTCCAGGCCCGCGATCTGCTCGTCGGTGATCCGGCGCAGGCACAGGTCGTACGCGAAGTCGGGGGCGCCGCTGACGCTGACTCCGTACCGGGAGATCGCCTCCAGCCAGCGGACCGGCCGCTTGACGAACGCGGTGGGGTCGAGCAGCACGGAGGTGCCGCCCAGCCACAGCGGGTGCAGGAGCTGGCCGACGAGTCCCATGTCGTGGTGGAAGGGCAGCCAGCCGCCGAGCCGGGCGCCGGGGCGGGTGCGCAGCGCGCGGCCGATCGCCTCCTGGTTGGCCAGGATGTTGCCGTGGGTGACCATCACGCCGCGGGGTTCGCGGGTGGAGCCGGAGGTGTACTGGAGGAGGGCCACGGTGTCGGCGTCCAGATCGGGCGGGGTCCAGTCCGGCGCTCCGGGGACGGCGTCCGCGGCCAGGCAGGGAATGCTCCCGTAACCGGTGCGGGCCAGCAGCCGGGAGACCTCCGGGGCCTCGGCGGAGTCGCTGACGACGATGCTCACGGCCGCGTCCCGGACGATGCCCGCCACCCGCTCCTCGTGGTGCCGCCGCCCCCCGACCGGCGGCACGGGGATCGCCACGGCACCCGCGTACAGGCAGCCCAGGAGGCTGACGGCGAACAGCCGGCGGGACGACTGGAGGATCAGCACCCGCTCGCCCGCGGCGCCGTGCGCCTGGAGCCATCCGGCGAGGCGCTTGGCGGCGCCGTCCAGCTCCCGGTAGGCGACCGTCTCCGCGGCGGGCACGCCGGCCGGCGTGCCCGTCCCGGACAGCAGGACGAGCGCCTCCCGGTCGGGCGATTCCGCGGCCCTGTCCAGAATGAGCTCGGTGAAGTTCCGGTAACCGCTCATCGCCTCCCCCTCGCGTGTCGTCGCGGCCGCCGGGTTCTCGGCGTCCGCTCCTGTGACTCCTCCGGGAAGGTACGAACACCCTCTCGAACCGGGCTCGACAACGTCCGGACCGTCTCCCGCCTCACGGGTGTGACCAGGCCCTGGGCGAGCGGTAGCCGGGCCGGCCGGCGCGCCAGCCGGCGCGCGGCGCGGGGCCTTCCGGGCCGGGCCCGCCGCCGGGGTCGTCGGCGGGGTCGTTCCGCAGCAGGGCCAGCAGCACGGCGGTGACCGCGGCCAGCTCCAGGTCGTCCGGTGCACCGCGGACCACGGTCAGCAGGGTGGGGCGCGTCTCGTCGGGCATGGGGCAAGGCTGTGCCCCGACGGTCGAGCCGCGCTCGCGCGCGGGACGCGGGAGGAGCACCGGGGCCCCGGGGGTGCGGGAACACCGTGCGGGGCGGGCCCCGTAGGGTCCCGCCCCGCCGTGGTCTCCGCGCTCAGCCGGCGATGCCCCGCTCGTAGGCGATGTGCCGGGTGCGCTCGACGCCGACCCTGGCGACCCGCCTCAGCGCTTCGAGGGCCTCGCGGTGGCCGCGGCCGGTGAGGGCGCGGTCGCAGGAGGAGGTGTCGCGCCACCACGCCAGGCCCAGGTAGCGCTGCGGCCGCAGGGTGGATCTCAGCAGGTCGAAGCCGCCGAAGCCCCCGGTGCCGGCGAAGTACCGGGAGAGCTCTTGGACGTTCTTCTCGAACTCCTGGCACCCGCCCAGGACCGTGCACGGCAGCAGCACCACGTTCTCGTGTCCCGTCAGGGCCTCCCCCACCAGCATCCGGTCCACGCTCACCGCCTGGTCGGCCTCGGTGTCCACCATCGGCTCCAGCGTCCGCACGTGGTCCAGGAACGTCTCGGTGTGGGCGGTCTCGATGAACCCCTTCAGGCTGCGCCAGTGCCCCACGTGGACGTAGGTGCGCGGGGGTTCCACCAGCCGTACGGTCACCAGGTACGCGAAGCCTTTCCGGCGGCGCAGGTACTGGGAGTGCGCGCGGAACTCCTGCTCGAAGTCCTCGGGGTCCCCCTTGACGGTGAACCGGTTGACGATCGTCAGGGGACCGCTGAGGTCACGGTCGGGCATGGAGGTTCTCCGCGAACTGCTTGGCGTGGCGCAGGGTCGTGGTGCTGTTGGCGCCCAGGGCCTGCCGGACCTTGGCGCGTGCCTCGGCGAGCGTGGCCCGGGGGCCGAGGAGCCGGCGGACGCCCTCCGGGTCGAGGGTGACGGTGTGCCAGGAGGTGGCGCGCACTCCCTTCCCATGGGGTTCTATCACCCACCGGCCGGTGTGTCCGCTCATCACCACCGGAACCCTGAGCTGCTTGTAGACGATGGTGTGCCGGTCGGGGAAGCACACCCGCACGGACATGGTGTTGTGGAGGGACCCGTCGGGGCTGCGGGTGTCCATGTCCATCCGCTGGACGGTGGATCCGCCCCCGTCGGAGGGGGCTTCGGCGAGGTCGATCCGGGCGACGTGCGGCAGTCGCGCGGGCCACAGGTCGGCGCGGTCGAGGAAGGCGAAGACGTCCTCGGCCGAGCCGTCGATGTCCACCGAGTCGCTGAAGGTGAAGCGGATCTCGTCCTCGCCGGGGCCGGCCTCGGCGGAGTTCCGCAGGGCCGCCAGCTCGGCGCGGCTGTTGCGGTCGATCGCCTGCTCGATCAGGGCGACCGCCTCGGGGTCGTCGTCCACGGCGGTGTAGTCGTGCAGCAGGACGACGCGGCTGCCGCCGTCGTCGTCGGACTCGATCCGCCACTCCCCGCCCATCGACGCCACCGGGTGGGCGGACACCACCTGGCGGAAGGAGACCGTGCGGGTGCGGGCGTTGAGGATGCGGTGCGAGGTCCAGGAGCGGACCTGGTCGCCCGCCGTGGCCCAGATCCGCAGGAGCTGCTCGTCGGACTCCTCCTTCAGCACCTCGACGTGGACGGTGGGCCCGAAGACCTGCGGCCACGCGGAGACGTCGGCGACCAGCCCGTAGACGGTGTCGGCGGGCGCGCCGACGACGACCGTGTGCTCCGTGACACGGGTCCGGGGGGCTTCGGCGGTTCCGGCGACGGCGGTAGCGGAGTTCGGCACCACAGCGGATCTTCCCTTCGGTCGCGCCGCTCGCACGGCGCCTGTTGTCAGGTTGTCGGAGAGCGCTCGAGCCGGACTGGAGCGCCGGACGAGGTGTTCGGTGCCCGTGGTCGGCGCACGGGCGGGACCGTCAGGCCGGGCCGGGACGGTCCAGGATCTCCACCACCGCCGAGCCCCAGCTGTAGCCGGCGCCGACGCCGATCAGGAGGCAGCGGTCGCCGGGCTTCGCCCGGCCCGAGACGATCAGGTGGTCCAGGCTCGCGAACTGGTCGCCCGCGCCCAGGTGTCCGACCGTGCGGCTCCAGTCCCAGACCGTGCGGGCCGGGTCGATGCCGAACGGCTGGTGGTAGATGGACCGCAGCCGGCGCCGTCCGAAGTGCGGCAGGACCACCCAGTCGGCGTCGGCCAGTTCCATGTCGGCGTCGGCCAGTGCTTGTTTGATCACGGTCTGCTGCCCGGCGTGGGCCCGGGTGACGGCGTACGACATGCCCACCCGGGCCACGAAGGACCGCTTGGCCTCCTCGAAGTCGACCGGGATGCGGTGCGAGAAGGGGGCCTTCCCGAACGGCTCGTCGCCCCGGTGCAGCGGTTCCAGTTCGGGGTCGGCGAACATCGCCAGGGAGCGCAGCCGGGCGTACCCGCCGCGCCGGGAGAGCACCAGCGCGGTGGCCCCGTCGGCGTACGGGGTGCCCGGGTCGGTGTGCCAGCGGTCGATGCCGGGTTCGCAGAACCGGTCGGCGGTGGTCAGCAGCGCGTCGCAGCGGCCGGGCACGGCCGTGAGGTAGGAGTGGGCGAGGTCCAGGGCGGCCATGCCGCCGTTGGACATCTGCCGGATCTCCAGGGCCGGGCAGGTGTTGCCGAGCGTCTCGCGCTGGATGTAGGAGGCGACGGGCCACAGGTCCTGGCCCTGGTGGTAGGTGTCGGCGTGGAGGATCAGGTCGATGTCCCCGCCGGCGCTGCCGGCCCGTTCCAGGGCGGTGCGGGCGGCGTGCACCGCCATCTCGGCGGCGGACTCGCCGGGCGAGTACGCCACCGAGACCATGTCCGTGGCCGCGGCGATCCGGGCCGGGCAGTCGCCCGCCTCCACGGCGTCGGCGATCCGCAGGGACGAGGGAAGCCGCACTCCGGTCCCCCGTATGAAGATGTCTTCCACTCGCACAGCCACTCCCTGTGTCGTCGCGGTGTCGTGGGCGGTGTCGTCGGCGGTGTCGTCGGCGGGGCGCTGAGGGTCAGCCCGCGGCCGCCGTCGCGGGGGCCGCGGCGCGCCGGCCGGTCCGGTGGTCGGCCCCGCGCTCGGTCAGCAGGACGTAGCGGACCGCGTCCAGCAGCGCCCGCCAGGACGCGGTGACGGTGTTGCCGTCCACGCCGACGGTGCCCCAGCGGCGGCGTCCGTCGGTGAAGGTGATCAGGACACGGGCGGCGGCCGCGCTGCCCGGTCCTCCGTCCGCACCGCTTCCCAGCACCCGGACCTGGTAGTCGACCAGTTCCAGCCGGGACAGCTCGGGGAAGAACGTGTCGAGCGCCTGGTGCAGCGCCCGGTCCAGGGCGTTGACGGGCCCGTTGCCGGTGCCGGTCGCGGAGAGCGGCGCCCCGTCGACCCGCAGCCGCACCGACCCCTCGGTGCGCACCCCGCCGCCGGCCCGCCGTTCGACGCCGACCTTCCACGCGTCCACCTCGAAGGGCTGGTCGAGGTCGCCGCCGGTCAGCTCCTCCAGCAGCAGCAGTTCGAAGGACGCGTCGGCGGACTCGAAGCTGTAGCCGCGGTTCTCCAGCTCCTTGACCCGGGCCGCGGCACGCGCCACCGGCTCGGACCCGGCCGAGACCTCGTAGCCCAGCTCGCGGGCCTTCAGCTCGATGGAGGACCGCCCGCCCATGTCGGAGACCAGGGTGCGCATGGCGTTGCCCACCCGCGCGGGGTCGATGTGCTGGTACAGGTCGGGGTCGACGCGCAGGGCGGACGCGTGCAGCCCGGCCTTGTGCGCGAAGGCGGAGGCGCCGACGTACGGGGCCGCCGGGTGGGCGTGGACCCCGGTCAGCTCGCCGATGGCGCGTCCGGTCTCCGCCATCCGCCCCAGCCGCTCGACGGGCACCACGTCGGTGCGGCCCCGCTTGAGGACCAGGTTGGCGGCGACGGTGAACAGGTTGGCGTTGCCGCACCTCTCCCCGTAGCCGTGGGCGGTGCCCTGGACGTGGTCGGCCCCGGCGTCCACCGCGGCCAGGGTGTTGGCGACCGCGCAGCCTGAGTCGTCGTGGCAGTGGATGCCCAGCCGCGCACCGGTCGCCGCGAGGGTGTCCGCGACGACGGCGCCGACCCCGTCCGGCAGCGAGCCGCCGTTGGTGTCGCACAGCACCACGGCCTCGGCGCCGGCCTCGGCGGCGGTGCGGACCACCTCCAGGGCGTACTCGCGGTTGAGCAGCCAGCCGTCGAAGTAGTGCTCGGCGTCCACGAACACCCGCCGCCCGGCCCGCACCAGGTGCCGCACGGTGCCGGCGATCATGGCGAGGTTCTCGGCGAGCGTGGTGCGCAGGGCGAGCTCCACGTGCCGGGTGTGGCTCTTGGCCACCAGGGTCACCACGGGCGTCTCGGCCTCCAGCAGCGCCCGCACCTGCGGGTCGGTGGTGACCAGGGTGTCCGGCTTGCGGGTGGCGCCGAAGGCCGCCAGCTCCGCGGTGCGCAGGTCCAGTTCCGTGCGCGCCCGGCGGAAGAACTCCGTGTCCCTGGGGATCGCGCCGGGCCAGCCGCCCTCGATGAAGCCCGCCCCGAACGCGTCCAGGTGGCGCGCGACGGCGAGCTTGTCCTCGACCGTCAGCACCAGGCCCTCCTGCTGCGTTCCGTCGCGCAGGGTCGTGTCGTAGAGCTGGAAGCGCCGCTCGGCCATCGTCCCTCCCTCCTTCGTGCCGCCGGTCGCCGGACGGCGCCGCGGGAGGTGCCACCGTCCGGCGACCGGCTGGAGGAACACTCGAGAACGGGTCGTCCTCGAGGAGCGGTCCGGTCCGGGCGGTGAGCGGGCGGGGCCGGTGCGGATAGGCTGGTCCGCCATGCCCACTCATACGACACCGCCCCCGGTGCTCGGCCGACGGGCGCTCAACCGCGCCCTGCTGGCACGTCAGTTACTGCTCGAACCGGCGGACCTGTCCGCCCTGGAGGCGATGGAGCACCTGGTCGGCCTGCAGGCGCAGTCCCCCAAGGCCCCCTACGTCGGCCTCTGGACACGACTGAGGGACTTCCGCCACGGCGAGCTGTCCGAGCTGCTGACCTCCCGGAAGGCGGTCCGCATCGCCCTGATGCGCGGAACGGTCCACCTGGTCAGCGCCCGTGACTGCCTGACGCTGCGTCCCCTGGTCCAGCCGCTGTTCGACCGCGATGTGCTCCCCGTCTACGGTCGGCAGCTCGCCGGCCTGGCGCCCCGCGAGGTCGCCGACGCGGGCCTGGCCCTGCTCGCGGACGGGCCGCGCAGCGCCGCGGAGCTGGGGAAGCTGCTGCAGGAGCGGTGGCCCGACCGGCCGCCGTCCGTACTGGCCAATGTGTTCCGCTTCGTGGAGGCCCTGGTGCAGACCCCGCCCCGCGGGGTCTGGGGATCCTCCGGGCAGCCCGTCTACGCCCGCGCCGAGGACTGGCTGGGCAGCCCCCTGGACGGCGGCGCGTCGCCGCGCTCCATGGTCCTGCGCTACCTGGCCGCCTTCGGTCCGGCCACCGTCCAGGACATCCAGGCCTGGTCGGGGCTCACCCAGCTGAGGGAGGTCACCGAGGAGCTCCGCCCCGGGCTGCGGATCGCGCGGACCGAGGAGGGCGCCGAACTCCTGGACGTCCCCGGCGCTCCGCTCCCCGATCCCGACACGCCCGTGCCGCCGCGCTTCGTCGCCGAGTTCGACAACCTGATCCTCTCCCACGCCGACCGGTCCAGGGTCATCAGCGACAGCGCCCGCAAGGCGATATACACCAAGAACGCCCAGATCCCGGGAACGTTCCTGGTGGACGGCTTCGTGCACGGCAAGTGGAAGATCACGCAGCAGCGGCGCGCCGCGACCCTGACCCTCACCCCCTTCGCGCCCCTGCGGAAGGAGGACGCGGACGCGCTGACCGCCGCCGGCGCCGAGCTGCTCGCCTTCGCCGCCGACCGGGCCGAGACCTTCGACGTCCGCATCGAACGGCCGCCGGCCTGATCCTCCGGCCGGGTCGCTCCCCCGCTGGTCGAGCGTCGCTCAAGCGCCTCGCGGAACACTCGGAACGCATCCTCATTCCGACCAGGAGGCCCGATCCATGACCACCGAAGCCATCCCCACCACTTCCCGGGAAGTACGGCTGGCGTCCCACCTCGACGGGGAGCTCTCGGAGAAGAACTTCGAGTTCGCCGAGGCGCCGGTCCGCGAGCCCGGGGACGGAGAGCTGGTCGTACGCAATGACTACCTCCAGGTCAGCGCGGTGATGCAGGACCTGATGAAGCAGGACGCCGAACTGCCCATGCCGCTGTTCCAGGTCGGCGAGGCCCTGTGGGGATCGGCCGTCGGCACCGTGGTGCGCTCCAACAGCCCGGACTTCGCGCCGGGTGACGTGGTGGCGAGCACCGACGGCTGGCGGGAGTTCTCCACCGGCCCGGCCGAGAACTTCTTCAAGCTCGACACCAGCCTCTACCCGAGCCCGGTGCACTACCTGTGCCAGGGCCCGACGGCCTACCACGGCATGGTGGACATCGCCGAGGTCGGCGAGGGCGACGTGGTCTTCGTCTCGGGCGCGGCCGGCGGTGTGGGCTCGCTCGCGGGCCAGATCGCCAAGTGCCGCGGCGCCAAGCGGGTCATCGGCAGCGCCGGCAGCAAGGCGAAGGTCGACTACCTGGTCAACGAGCTCGGCTACGACGCCGCCTTCGACTACCACGACGGCCCGGTCCTGGACCGGCTGCGCGAGCTGGCGCCCGAGGGGATCAACGTCTTCTTCGACGTGGTGGGCGGCGAGCAGTTCGAGGCGGCCGTCCAGGCGGCGGCGCATGGTGCCCGCTTCGCCCTCTGCGGCGCCCTCGCCGGCCAGGTCGGCGACAGCCTCGGCGGTTTCCCCCGCCTGGACATCATGACCTCCATCGTCCGGGAGATCTCCATCCGCCCGTTCGCCACGTACCACACCCCCGAGCAGATCTGGGCGTGGAACCAGCACTTCAGCACCTGGCTGCGGGAGGGGAAGTTCGTCTTCCCGCACACGGTCGTCGAGGGCGGTCTCGGCGAGGCCCCCAACGCCCTGATGGCGATGCTGGCCGGCAAGTACACCGGCAACGTCGTGGTCAAGATCTCCTAGGGCCGGAGGGGCTTGCCATGCCGACGCCACAGCCCACCGAAGAGCTGGACGCGTTCACGTCCCAGCCGCTCCAGTGGTCACCGAGCGACACCGGGGAGGGGCTCGAACTCGCTTCTGTCGAAGTGCCCCTGGACTACGCCGATCCCGGCGGCCGGCGCATCTCGATCGCGATCAGCAGGCGCCGGGCGGCGGACCCCGCCCGGCGGCGGGGCGTCCTGCTGTCGGTCCACGGCGGTCCGGGCGGCGACAACGGCCACGGCCGGATGATGCCGGTCGAGCTCCACCGGACCACCCCGCTGAACGAGGTCTACGACCTGATCGGTTTCGACCCGCGCGGCACCGGCGCCTCCACCCGGCTGGACGGCGAGGACACTCCCGCACGGGCCGTCTTCGACTCCCGGCCCCCGGACTCCGCGTTCGCCGTCCTCACCGAGGACATGCGGGCCCGCGAGGAGGGGTGCCGGCGTGCCGGGGGCGAGCTGCGCCCGCACATCAGCACCCGCAACACCGCTCGCGACATGGACCTGATCCGCGCCCTCCTCGGCGAGGAGCGGATCAGCTTCGTCGGCTACGCCTACGGCACGCTCGTCGGCGCGGTCTACGGGACCATGTTCCCCGCGCGTCTGGACCGCAGCGTGCTGGACTCCTCCGTCCACCCCGGCTGGGACTGGCGGCGGCAGTTCATGGCCCAGGCCCGCGCCGTGCGGGAGAGCGTCGACGCGTGGGCGGCGTGGGCCGGCGAGCGCAACAGCCGCTACGGCCTGGGCACCGACGCAGCGCAGGTGCTGGCCTCCGTCGAGGAGACCGCGGCGCTGCTGGCCGGCCGCACCCCGGACGCGTCGCTGCGCACCGCCTTCGACGGGATCATGGGCACCCTCGCCCCGCTGCGACCGCGCTGGGACGTACTGGCCCTGCTCGTCGGCGACCTGCACAAGGCCGCCGCCTCGGGAAGCACCGAGCAGGCGCGGCAGTTGCTCGCGGGGCAGTCGGCCTGGCGCCCCGGCTCGGCCGCCGGCCAGGTGCGGGAGGCCGTGCTGGAGGCGGTGACCTGCGAGACCGACTGGCCCTCGGACCTGGAGGTCTACTACCGGGACATGCGGCGCTTCCGGGACGAGTGCCCCTACGGCTACGGCGTGCTGCGCGCCCAGCCGTGGGTGGGGACGTTCCGCACGTTCACCCCGGCCGAGGAGGCCACCCGGGTGCGGCGCGAGGGGTATCCGGCCGGTCTGGTGGTCCAGGCCGACGGGGATCCGCTGGACCACCACGAGGGCGCCACCGCCATGGCCGAGCGGCTGGGGCACCGGCTGGTCCTCGTGGTCGACTCCGGAGCCCACGAGATCTACGGCTTCGGCGGCAACCCCGTCGTGGACGAGCACGTCAACCGCTACCTGCTGGACGGCGTCCTGCCCGACGGGCCGGTCCGCTGCCCGGGCGACCCGCGGCCGGACGTGCCGCCGGACGGCGCGTAGCCGGGCGGGACCGCCCCGCGGGGCACGGAGGAGACACCGGGGCCGCCACGCTTGAAGCGTGGCGGCCCCGGTGTCGTGCTGCCCGGCCCCCGGCGGGGGCACGGGCGTCAGGAGGGCGGTCCGTCCAGGAGGGCGGCGAGGGTCGCGGGGGTCGGCGACTCGTACACGCGCCGGATGGGGATCCGGCAGCCCAGCACCGCCCGGATGCGGGCGGTCAGCCGGCCGGCCATCAGCGAGTGCCCGCCGAGTTCGAAGAAGTGGTCGTCCACCCCGACGGCCCGTACCCTCAGCACCTCGGCGAACAGTTCGCACAGCACCCGCTCGCGGTCCGTCCGCGCCTCCCGGCCCGCGGACGCGCCGGCGGAGGGGGTGTCCTCGGGTGCCGGGAGGGCCCGGCGGTCCACCTTGCCGTTCGGGGCGAGCGGGAACTCCGGCAGGAGCACCACGGCGGAGGGGACCATGTACTCCGGCAGCGACCCGGCCGCGTGCCGCCGCACCGAGGCGGCGTCGGCCCCGCCGACCACGTAGGCCACCAGCCGCGGCCCCCCGGGGCGGTCGTTCCTGGCGACGACGGCCGCCTGGGCCACCTCCGGGTGGCTCACCAGCACCGCCTCGACCTCTCCCGGCTCGACGCGGAAACCGCGGATCTTCACCTGGTCGTCGGTGCGGCCGATGAACTCCGCGTGGCCGTCGGCGTTCCACCGTCCCAGGTCCCCGGTGCGGTACATGCGGCTGCCGGGCGGTCCCATGGGGTCCGCCACGAAACGGGCGGCGGTCAGATCGGGGCGGTTCCGGTATCCGCGCGACACCTGCGGCCCGGCGATGTACAGCTCCCCGGCCTCTCCGGGGGCGACGGGCCTCAGCTCCTCGTCCAGGACGCGGACGGGCACGTCCGGGATCGACGGTCCCAGCGGCGCGGAGGCCGGCCAGTCGGCCGGGTCGTCGGGGGCCGTGTGGAAAGTGGCGACGTGCACCTCGGCCGGCCCGTAGACGTTGTGCAGGCGGAAGGGCGAGCGCAGCGCGAAGTCCCTGATCTGTCCCTCGACGTTCAGGGCCTCGCCGCCCTGGTAGACGTCCGTCAGCGTGGCGAGGTCGCTGCCGCTCTCCTGCGCCGCCGCCAGCACGGCCTCGATCGCGGCCGTGGGTGCGTACAGCTCGTTCACCCGGTGGCGGTCGATCCACTCGACCAGCCCGGCCGGGTCGCGGCGCAGGTCGTCGGTGGGAATCACCAGGGTCTTGCCCGCGACGAGCGTGCCCAGGATCTCCTGCACCGAGAAGTCGAAGCCGATGGCGGTGAACTGGGCGGTGCGGGTCCCCGGTCCGCCGGGGAGCGCTGCCCGGTGCCAGACCAGCAGGTGGGTCAGGCCCCGGCAGGGCATGGCTATCCCTTTGGGGCGGCCGGTCGAACCGGAGGTGTAGACCACATAGGCCGGGTGCCCGGCCAGAAGGGGCCCCGTACGGTCCTCGTCCCGCGGGTCGTGGCCGGGCCGCTCCCCCACCTCCCGCCGCACGGCCGGGTCGTCCAGCAGGACCAGACCCGTGCCGGGCGAGTCCCCCGGCATCCCGGCGGCCGTTTCCGCCGTGGCGATCACGCAGGCCGGCCGCGCGTCCCGCAGCAGGTACTCGATCCGCTCGGCAGGGTACGCGGTGTCCACCGGCAGGTACGCGGCCCCGGCCTTCAGAACGGCGAGCAGCGCGACGATCAGGTCGGCCGACCTGGGCAGGACGAGGGCGACCACGCTCTCCGGGCCCACCCCGCGGGCGGCGAGGTGGTGCGCCAGCCGGTTGGCGGCGGTGTTGAGCTCGCCGTAGGTCAGCCGTGCGTCGGCGGACTCCAGGGCCGGGGCGCCGGGGGTGCGGGCCGCCTGCTCCTCGAACAGGCCGCACGGCAGTTCCCCGGGCGCGGGCGGAACCGTGCCCGCCGCACCGTCCGCCTCGCGGACCAGGCTCCGGGGCCGCGGGTCGCTCCACCGGTCCTCGACGTACCGCAGGCACGCGGCCCGGGTGTCCGGGCCGAAGGCCGTCCGCCATCCGGCGGGAACGGCGAACCCCGCCGGCCACAGCGAGTACTGGCCCTCCTCGTTGACCAGCGCCCGGTGCGGCGCGGCGGTGTCGTCGAACGGATTCATCTCATCTCCCCCTGTGGGGGCCCGAAACACAGGCCGGGGGCCCGCCGGGCCCCCGGCCCGGGAGTCAGACCGTGATTGCGATCCTGTCGCCGCCGAAGGCGGGGACGGCCTGGGACGAGTAAGGGTTCAGCGCGTCCTCGGGGTGGTACTCCAGGTCGACGCCGGTGCCCGCGCCGGTCTCCGCCGCGGCCTCCAGCAGCACGTCGAGCACCAGGTGGTCCTCCAGTGCGATGCCGGTGGAGTCGAAGACGGTCGTGGTGTCCCGCAGGGCCGCGGCCGTCCCGGGCTCCGCGCACAGCCGGGCGAGGCTCGGTCCCAGCGCGTCGGCGGCCAGGCGCTGGCACTCGCCCTCGCGCAGGGCCTGCTCCGGGTGGTCGGGGCAGACCACGGCGCGTTCCAGCAGGCCCTGCGGGAGTTCCGTCTTGCCCACCAGGTCGGCGCCGACGGCGTTGACGTGCAGGTGCTCGCGCCCGGGGACGTCGGGGAGCACCGGGCCCCGGCCCACGCCGACCGAGGTCGCCGTGGTGATGACGTCCGCCCGCGCGGCGATGTCCGCCGGGGTGGCGGGCTCGACGTCGAGGCCGAGGAAGGACACGCGCCGGGCGAAGGACCGCAGGTGCTCCGGCTCGGTGTCCCAGGCCAGGACCCGCTCCACCGGCAGGACCAGGCTCAGCGCGTGGAGCTGGGTGACGGCCTGGGCTCCGGTGCCGACGAGGCCGACCGTACGGCTGTCCGGGCGGGCCAGGGCACGGGTGGCGACCGCCGATGCCGCGCCCGTGCGGATCGCCGTGGGCAGCACGCCGTCGGCGACGGCGACCAGGCGCCCGGTGGTGTCGTCGAAGCGGGTGAGCGTCCCCAGGATCGTCGGCAGCCCGAACAGCCGGGGATTGCCCGGGCTGTAGGCGACCGTCTTGATCGTGACGCTCTCCCCCTCGGCCCGGTGGGGCATCCACTCGATGATGCCGGGCGCCGGCACGGGTCTCAGGAAACCGTCCCGCAGCGGTGACAGCTCCCCTCCCTCCAGATGCACCTGGCGGAATCCCTCGGTCAACCGGTCGATGACCCTGTTCATGATCTCGGACCGGCCGATCTCGTCGAGTATCCGGCGTATGTCGGCCTGGGTTATCAGGAGCGTTTCCATCGGGTTCCCCTCGTTGATCGTGCCCGGTCGTCGTGTGAGTGGTCGTGTGAGTGGCCGTGCGGGGGCGGGTGGCCGTGTGCTGACCGTGTTCCGCCCGGCCGGTGCCACTGCGCCGCCGGGCCCGTGTGCGGGCCCGGCGGCCGGATGCCGGTGTACGGCGGCCGGATGCCTGTGTACGGCTCCGTGGTTCCGGTGGGGTCAGTGCTTCTCCAGGACGGCGGCCCTGCCGACGGGCCCGCCCTCGCCGTCCTCTCGGTCCCCTCCGTCCCCCTCGCCGGACGGGGCCTCCTCCGCGGGGACGCCGTGCCCGCCCTCGCCGCGGATGCCGCGCGGCAGCGCGAAGGCGGCGAGGAGACTGGCGACCAGCACGAAGGCGCAGGTCAGGAAGGCCAGCCCGAAGCCGGAGGCCAGGGCGCTCTCGGTCAGCTCCCGCGTCGGCGCCCGTCCGGCCATCTCCTCCTCGGTACGGGAGTTGGCCACCGCCACCAGGACGGCCAGGCCGGCGGCGCCGCCGAGCGTCTCGGTCGTGGTGAGCAGCCCGGAGGACAGCCCCTGCTGGTGGGAGGGGAGGTCGGAGGTCGCCGCGGTCGTCACCGAGGTCATCACCATGCCCACGCCGAAGCCGAACAGCAGGCTCGGGCCGAGCAGGTCCGCGGCGAACGCGGCGTTCTCGTCGGCGCGAGAGAACCACAGCAGGCCGGCGACGGCCAGCGACAGGCCGGTCAGCAGCACGGGCCGGGGGCCGATGCGGCCCACCAGGACGGAGATGCCGCCGGCGCCGACGAACACGCTGAGCGACAGGGGCAGGTAGGCGACGCCCGTCTCCAGCGGCGTGTAGCCGAGGACCATCTGGAACAGCAGGGTGAGGAAGTAGAAGGTGCCGGCGAGCGCGGCGCCGACGCCCAGCATCACCAGGTTCGCCAGTGACAGGGAGCGGTGACGGAACACCCCCAGGGGGATCAGCGGCTGCCGTGCGATCCTCGCCTGGTCGTACAGGAAGAAGGCGATCAGTGCCGCGGAGAGGCCCAGGACGGTGACGATCCGCGCCGATCCCCAACCGTAGCTCTCGCCCTCTGCGATGCCGTACACCAGGGTCACCAGGCCGAACGTCACCGACAGGGCTCCCAGGACGTCCAGCTTCCGCTCACCGGGAGCGCGGGTCTCGGGCACGGACCGGGCGATCATCAGGTAGAGGGCGATGCCGACCGGCACGTTGATCAGCAGGACCCAGCGCCAGCTCGTCCACTCGGTGATGATGCCGCCGAGGATGACGCCCAGAGCGCCGCCGCCGCCGGCCACCGCGCCCCACAGGCCGAAGGCCCGGGCCCGGGCCTCCGGCTCGGTGAAGGTCGTGCCCAGCACGGTCAGGGTCGCCGGGGCCATGATCGCGGCGCCCAGCCCCTGGAGAGCGCGGGCCAGGATCAGGGTGGTGGCGTCGTAGGAGAGACCGCCGGCCAGGCTGGCCGCGGTGAACAGGACGACGCCGACCAGGAAGAGCCTGCGCCGTCCGAACAGGTCGGCCATCCGGCCCGCCAGGAGCAGGAACCCGGCCGTCGGGATCATGAAGGCGTTGATCACCCACTGCAGCGAGTGCTGGTCGAATTCGAGGGCCTCGCTGATGACCGGGAGCGCGACGTTCAGGATCGAGGCGTCCAGCATCACCATGAGCTGGCCCAGGCAACACGCCGTCAGGATCATTCCCGTACGCAGCGGAACCGGCTCGCCGGACGGCCCGTCCTGCGCCGTTCGAAAACTCATGGTGGCTTCCCCTTCGTCATGTCGGCGGCCAAATGCTCCCGAAAGCTCCTGGACTGCCGCTGGAGGCCGGCTCGACCTGCTCCGTCAAGCGGGACTTGAGGGGGAGGCGGGTTAATCGCACGGGTACGGACACGCCGAGCAGAGGAGATATCCGTGCGTTGGGAGAGCCTGTACGTGGCGGGCCTGGCGGCCCACCTTCCACGGCGGGTGGAGACCGCCGCGAAAGCCGTGGCCGAGGGCCGCTACGACGAGCGGGAGTGCGCGGCCAACGGGATCAGGCAGGTCAGGGTCTCGGACGACGGCGAGACGGGCCCGGTGATGGCCGCCGCGGCCGGCCGGGAGGCGGTGCGGCGCTCCGGGCGCCGGCCCGGTGACTTCGGCCCGGTGTTCCACGCCTACGTCGGCCACCAGGGGCAGGACCTGTGGACCCCGGCCAGCTACGTGCGCGGCGAGACCGTCGGCGGCCACGGCCTGGCCCTGGAGGTGCGCCAGGGGTCGAACGGCGGGCTGGCCTCGGTCGAGCTGGCCGCCGCCCACCTGGCCGTCCACCCGGACACCGATGCGCTGGTCACCACCGGCGACGCCTTCCGGCTGCCGTACTTCGACCGCTGGACGTCGGACCGGCAGCAGCCGCACGGGGACGGGGCCGGGGCTCTCGTGCTCTCCTCCCGCGGCGGATTCGCCCGGCTCCGGGCGACCGCGTCCTACGGCGACCCGTCCCTGGAGGTCCTCTACCGCGGCGGGCGGTGGACCGACGCTCCCTTCGAGGACGGCAAGCCGCTGCGGTTGGGGGAGCGCCAGGAGGAGTACCTCATGCGGGAGGAGGACGCGTTCGACAGGGTCGGGCAGCGCATCGCCGAGGGGTCCCGGAAAGTGCTCGCGACAGCCCTGGACGACGCGGGGATCGAACTCTCCGACGCACGCTTCTTCGTCCACCCCAACATCGCGGAGTCGGTCGTCGAGTACTCCTTCTACGAGTACGGCCTGGGGGTCGAGAGGTCCCGTACGACCTACGACTGGGGCCAGGACTTCGGGCACATGGGCGCCGGCGACGAGTTGATCGGCATGAACCACGTCGTGGAGGAGCGCGACCCCCGTCCCGGGGACTTCCTGGTGGCCATGGGAGTGGGCGCCGGATTCGTGTGGACGGTCGCGGTCCTGGAGTTCCTGGAGACACCCCGCTGGTGACCGGGTCCCGGCGGGCTGTGCCCCGCCGGGCCGGGGAGCGGAACGGGAAGCGGAGACAACGGAGAGCAGGGAGTACCAGCATGCAGACAGCACTGCGCGAGCGCTACGTCTACGACGGCAGCACGGAGGCCATGACGGTCCACACGCTGTTCGAGCCGGTGGTCACCGGAGAACTCACCCGCGGCGATCTGGTCCGGCTGGCCGCGGGAGTCGCGGGAGCGGTCCAGGTGAAGGGCTTCTTCACCCCCGAGGAGTGCCGGGCGATCGTCGAGGCCGCCGAGAACCACGAGATGGGCAGCTACAACTTCACCCCCCGGATGGCCAAGCTCGGGCCCGCCGCCTACGACTACTACAAGACCGGTTCCCTGGGCGACGCCTACTTCGCGCAGGTGGCCGAGGACACCGTGGTCCGCGCCACGCTGATGGACGGACGCGACCCGCTCGCGGCGGCCCTGGAGCGGCTCTCGCGGGCCTGGGGCGGCCCGGTCGCCCCGGCCAGGTCCGGTGGCCGCGAGCTGTTCGCCGGCATCATCCGGGAGATCAACAACGGCGCCCGTACGCACTTCGACGAGATCGCCCGCGAGTGCCCCGCCGCGCTCGACCTCCCGCCGGTGGCCCAGCTCGCCTTCAACTGCCACCTCACCGTTCCCGAGGGGGGCGGCGAGCCGGTGGTCCACCGCCGCCGGTGGCGGCCCTCCGACGAGGAGCACCGCGACGGCTACGGCTACCGGGCCGAGCTGGCGGAGGGCGAGCCGTCCGTCCGGCTCCAGCCGGAGGTGGGGGACGCCGTCCTGTTCGATCCCCGCAACTTCCACAGTGTCGGCCCCATCACGGGCGGGCGCCGCGTCACCCTGTCCTTCTTCATCGGCGTGACGGGTGACGGTTCGCTGTCCGTGTGGTCCTGACCCTTCCCCGGCCGCGCGGACCGCGCGGCCGGGACGCCGAAGGGGGCCGGCCCGGGAGTTCCGCACTCCCGGGCCGGCCCCTTTTCCCGGTCGGCCCGTCAGCAGCGGGGGGTGGTGCTCACGCGCTTGACCGAGACCTTGGCCTCCACACTCGCGAGGTAGGTGCCCGCCCCGTCGTACACCCGGGAGGTGCCGGAGCTGTCGACCGCATCGCTCTGCTGGATGGCCTTCTGGTTGACGTCCACGTAGCCCACGGTGGTGCCGTCGGACTCGTACAGCCTCTCCACGATGCGGTAGGTGAAGGTGCCGTCGCCCGTCTGGTTCCATATGCCCAGACCCTGGCCACCGCCGCCCGATCCGTCGCCGGAGGACAGGCACACCAGACCGCCCTTGTGGAAGGACAAGGTGACCTGGCCGGACCCGTCGCCGTGATTGACGGTCCCCTCCCAGGTGCCGACCGGGGTGGTGGCGGTGGCGCCGGCGGTTGCGGCCCCCGGGGCCATCATGCCGACGGTCGCTGCCAGTCCCAGGACCGACAACACGTTCCGGACCTTCCTGTTCATGCTGCTCCCCGTTCTCTCTTTTCGGCGGCGCCGGTTCTCTCCCGGCACCTGTTTCACATGGGGGTCGGCCGCGGCGGGAGCCGCGGTGTGGGGCATTGGTGTCCTGCGCCGTCCCTCAGCGCAGGGCGCGGCGGAACGTGCGCAGTTCGGCGGCCAGGACCTCGGGCCTCTCCAGGGCCGGGAAGTGGCCGCCGTCCTCCAGGTCGCGCCAGTAGCGCAGGTCGGTGAAGCGCTCGCGGGCCCATGCCCGGGGCAGCCAGGCGTCCTTGGGGAACACCGAGCACCCGGTGGGCACGTCCGTCGGGCGCATCGGCTCCTTGTCGAAGCTCTCCCAGAACAGCCGGGCCGACGAGGTGCCGGTGCCGGTGAGCCAGTACGTGGTGACGATGTCCAGCAGCCGGTCGCGCGGCACCGCCTTCTCCAGGTCGCCGTCGTGGTCGGCCCACTCCCAGAACCTGTCGACGATCCAGGCGAGCTGGGCGGCCGGCGAGTCGGCCAGCCCGTAGCCCAGGGTCTGCGGGCGTGTTCCCTGGATGGCGGCGTAGCCGGACCGGTTCTTCCCGAACCCGGCCATGCGCGCCATGGCCGCCCGGTCCCGCTCGTCCAGCTCGACCTCCCTCTCCGGCGGCCTGGCCAGGGGCATGGTGAGGTGGATGCCCGCCAGGTGCTCGGCGTCGGTGCTGCCCAGCGCGGCCGAGACCCACGATCCCCAGTCGCCGCCGTGGGCGATGTACCGGTCGTGGCCGAGGCGGGCCATCAGCTCGGCCCAGGCCTCGGCGGTGCGCTGCACCGTCCAGCCGACGGCGTCCGGACGGTCGCTGAATCCGTGGCCGGGCAGCGAGGGGCACACGACGTCGAAGGCGTCCGCCGGGTCCTCGGGGTCGGTGAGCGCGGTGATGACGTCGAGGAACTCCACGACCGAGCTGGGCCAGCCGTGGGTCAGCAGCAGCGGCGTACTCCCCGGGTGGGGGGAACGCACGTGCAGGAAGTGGATGCCCACGCCGCCGATCACGGTGCGGAACTGCGGCAGCGCGTTCAGCCGTGCCTCGGTGGCCCGCCAGTCGTACTCCTCGGCCCAGTACCGGCACAGCTCGCGCATCCGGTCCAGCGGGACCCCCTGGGACCAGTCGTCCACGGTCTCCGCGTCCGGCCAGCGAGTTCCGGCCAGTCGTCGCCTCAGGTCGTCGAGGTCCTCCTGCGGGACCTCCACCCGGTAGGGCTCGAGCACTGCGCTCACTCCTCCCACCTCCTTCCTGCCGCGGCCTTCCCGCTGCGGCCCTCTCGCGGCGTCTCGTCACGGGGAAGCTAGAAGGGGTGGCTACAGCCCCGGTCGAGTCGCCCAGGACGGCAGCAGCCGCGCGATCTCGTCCTCGGACAGTCCGGTTTCGGCCAGGACCTCCCGGGTGTGCTCCCCGCAGCACGGCGCCGGGCCCGGCGGGCGGGCCTCCGTCCGGCCGAACCGGGGCGCGGGCGCGGCCTGGAGCAGCCCGCCGTCCGCGCGGTACGTGCCCCGCTCCCGGTTGTGGGGGTGCCCGGCCGCCTCCGCCAGGCTCAGCACGGGGGTCACACACGCCTCGGTGCCGTCGAAGACCTCCGTCCACTCCTCCCGCGTCCTGGTCGCGAAGCGGCGTGCGAACTCCCTCCGCAGCACGGGCCAGTTGCCCGGGTCCCCGCGGTCGGGAAGGTCCTGCTGATCCAGTCCGAGCCCTGCCAGGAAAGCCAGGTAGAAACGCTCCTCCAGGGCTCCGACCGCCATGTGGCCGCCGCCGGCGCACGCGTACACGTCGTAGAAGGGGGCGCCCGTGTCGAGCAGGTTGCCGCCCCGCTCCGGACGCCACTGCCCGGCGCCGGCCATCGCGGCCAGCATGCCGAGCAGCGAGGCGGTGCCGTCCACGATGGCGGCGTCCACGACCTGGCCGAGCCCGGACCGCTGCCGCTCGTACAGTGCGGCCAGGACGCCCACCGCCAGCGGCAGTCCGCCGCCGGCGAAGTCGCCGAGGAGGTTCAGGGGCGGTACGGGCGGGCCGCCGGCCCGCCCGACGGCGTGCAGCGCGCCGGTCAGCGCGATGTAGTTGATGTCGTGCCCGGGGGCGGAGGCCAGCGGACCGGTCTGCCCCCAGCCGGTCATCCTGGCGTACACCAGGCGCGGATTGCGGGCGCGGCACTCCTCCGGCCCGACGCCCAGCCGCTCGGCGACCCCCGGGCGGAAACCCTCCACCAGGACGTCGGACCGCTCCACGAGCCGCAGCAGCGCCTCGACGGCCGAGGGGTCCTTCAGGTCCAGGGCCACCGAGCGGCGGCCCCGGTCGAGCACTCTGTGCCAGCTCCCGAACGAGCGGGTGCCGTCGGGCCGGTCGACCCGGACCACCTCGGCTCCCAGGTCGGCCAGCATCATGCAGGCGAAGGGCGCGGGGCCGATGGCGGCCAGTTCCAGGACCCGCAGCCCGCTCAGCGGTCCGCCGCCGGTTTCCGTCGTCATGGCCGGGACGCTAGGAACCGTTTCTGCAGCAATCCTTGAGCCGGCCTCGCACCCCCGCCGCGGCGAGCACGGCGCGCGGAGACCGTCCGCCGGAATTCGACCTGTGCCCTAGCCGCCGTTCCTAGCCTCGGCCCACCCGTCTTCACGCCGCCGCCCGTCACCGCGACGGGACAGCGAGAAGGCCGTCAGCCAGCTGATCAGCAGGAGGAACACGGATGACCACCAGCGCGATCGAAACCGGCGGCGAAGCCGAGACCAAGACCTTCCCGTACCAGCGCGCCTGCCCCTTCAGCCCGCCGCCCGAGTACGCCGAGATGACCCAGGAGGACGTCTCCCAGGTCACTCTGACGGGCTCCGGCCTGCGCATCTGGACGGTCACCGGCTACCACACCATTCGCCAGCTGCTGACCGATCCCAGGGTCAGCGCCTCGCGCAAGCACGCGAACTTCCCCTTCTACTTCATCGCCCCGCCCGAGTTCCGCACCGAGACGTCGTTCATCGGCTACGACGGCCAGGACCACGTCAACACCCGCCGCAAGGCCGCCCTCACCTTCACCAACCGGCAGGTGCAGAAGCTGCGTCCGCGGATCGAGGAGATCGTCGACGAGCACATCGACAAGATGCTCGCGATGTCCCCGCCCGTCGACATGCACCGGGTGTTCTCGCTGGCCGTGCCGATGACCGTCATCTGCGAACTCCTGGGCATCCCGCAGGACAAGCACGACTTCTTCATCAAGCACGGCACCGCCCTGCTGGGCGGCCACAGCACGGCCGAGGAGCGCAAGGCGGCCATCGTCGAGGTCAACGCCTATGTCCACGACCTCATCCAGCTCAAGAAGCGCGAGCCGGGTCAGGACCTGCTCAGCAGGGCGATGGCCGACTACGCCTCCTCGGGCGAGGAGTACACCGACCGCGACCTGTTCAACATGGTCCGGCTGCTGATGAACGGCGGCCACGAGACGACCGCGAGCCAGATATCCCTGGGCACCGCGTGCCTCCTGGAGAACCCGGACCAGCTCGAGCAGCTCAAGGCCGACCCGGCCCTGGTCAAGCCCGCCGTCGAAGAACTGATCCGGATCGCCACCATCGGCGACACCGCCGTTCCCCGCGTCGCCATGGAGGACATCGAGATCGGCGGCAAGGTCATCCGCAAGGGCGACGGCATCCTCTGCCTGGGCATGGCGGCCAACCGGGACCCGGAGGTCTTCCCGGAGCCCGACAAGGTCATCCTCAGCCGCGGCAGCCGCAAGCACATGGGGTTCGGCCACGGCGTGCACCACTGCATCGGTGCGGACCTGGCCCGCCTGGAGCTGGAGATCGTGTGGAGCAAGCTGTTCCGCCGCATCCCGACGCTCCGGCTGGCCAAGCCCTTCCTGGAGATCCCCCGCAAGGAGGGCGCGGTCATCTACGGCCTGTGGGAGCTGCCGGTCACCTGGTGACCCGCGGCGGTCCCGTCCCGTCAGCGACAGTCCGACGACTCCGAGGAGAGCGCCATGGCCAAGATCACCTACAAACACCCCGACGGCACCGAAACCGTGGTCGACGTCCCGTCCCCGAACACGGTGATGCGCGGGGCGAAGACGAACAACATCGCCGGCATCGAGGCCCAGTGCGGCGGGTCGGCCCAGTGCGGCACCTGCCACGTCTACATCGACGAGGCCAACACCCTGCCGCTGCCGCCGATGCACGAATCCGAGGACGACGTGCTGTACGGGACGGCGTGCCCCCGCCGTCCCAACAGCCGGCTGAGCTGCCAGCTGCCGGTCACCGACGAGATCGACGGCTTGGTGGTGCACCTGCCGGAGGCTCAGTCCTGATGGCCGCGCCGTCCGTCGTCATCGTCGGAGCGGGACAGGCCGGCGCGGACACGGCCGCGGCTCTGCGGAGCCGCGGCTTCTCCGGCCGCATCGCCCTGGTGGGTGAGGAGGAGGCACTCCCCTACCGGCGCCCTCCCCTGTCCAAGGGCTACCTCGGCGGCACCGCGGAGGCCGGGGACCTGGAGTTGCTGCCCCTCTCCTCCTACGGGGACCAGGGGATCGACCTGGTGCTCGGCGACCGTGCCGTGCGGATCGATCCCGAGGAGCGGTCCGTCGTGCTGGACTCGGGCTCCCGGCTGTCCTACGACCGGCTCGTCCTGGCCACCGGCGCCCGCCCCCGCCGGCTCCCGGTGCCCGGCGCCGGCCTGGCCGGAGTCATGACCCTGCGCGGCCTGGCCGACGCCGCCGCCCTGCGGGAGGCCCTGCGGGAGGGAGGGCACCTGCTGGTCGTCGGCGGCGGCTTCGTCGGACTCGAACTGGCCGCCACCGCGCGCAAGCTGGGACTGGACGCCACGGTTGTCGAGGTGGGGCCGCGGCTGATGGCCCGCGCCCTGAGTCCCGGGATGTCGGACCACCTGCGCGCGGAGCACGTCCGGCAGGGCGTCCGGATCCTCCTCCGCCGCGAGGTGGCGGCCCTCCACGGCGACGCCTCCGGGCACGTGCGGGTGGCGGAGCTGGACGGCGGGGAGCGCGTTCCGGCAGACCTGGTGGTGTTCGGTGTCGGGGTGCGGCCCAACGTCGAGCTCGCCGCCGCGGCCGGCCTGGAGGTCGGCGGCGGGATCCTCGTCGACCGGTGGCTGCGCACCAGCGACCCGGCGATCCACGCGATCGGGGACTGCGCCCGCTTCCCCAGTGCGCGCTACGGCCGGCAACTGCGGCTGGAATCGGTGCAGAACGCGTCCGACCAGGCCCGCTGCGCGGCCGCGGCGATCTGCGGGGACCCCGAGCCGTACGAGGCCGTTCCGTGGTTCTGGACGGAGCAGTACGCGCTCAGGCTGCAGATCGCGGGAATCACCGGCGGTCACGACCTCGCGGTGACCGTGGGGGATCCCGGCGGGGGCCGCTTCTCGGTGCTGTGCTTCCGTGAGGGGAGGCTGCTGGGCGCCGAGTCGGTCAACCGGCCGGCGGACCACATGATCGTCCGCCGTCTCCTCTCGGCGGAGGGCGTCCCTTCCCTCTCCCCCGAGGAGGCGGCACGGCCCGGCTTCGACCTGAAGGAGTACCGGAGCAGGCAGGAACAGCCCGTCTGAGGCCGCCGGGCGGCCCGCCGGAACGCGGAGGGGCCGGGATCCGATCGGATCCCGGCCCCTCCGCGTTCCGCCCGCGCCTACGCCTCCGCCGGGCCGAGCAGCGCCGTCGCGAAGCTGCCGCGCGCCGAGGTGTCGTACTGCAGCGCCACGTGGCTCGCCGCCACGGTCACGTCCCGCCAGAAGCGCTGGAGGGGCTGCGCCGGCGCCAGGCCGCCGGTTCCGGCCCCGTGGACCAGCAGGTCCGCGGCCTCGGTGAGGAGTTCGGCGGCAGTGGCGGCGTTCCGCTCGCTGTGCGCCAGCACCTCCCGGGTGAAGGCGTTCCCGTCGGCGACGGCGGCGTTCCGCTCGACGAGGAGTCTGGCGGCGTCGATCCGTCCGGAGGCGCGGACCAGTCTCGTCTCCGCCGTCGGTGTGCGCCGCCTGCCGGTCAGCGTGGCGGCGAAGGCGTCCAGCGCCCCGGTCGCGGCGCCCGCCGCCGGGGCGACGAAGGCCAGCCCCGCGGCGGCCGGCAGCGGAACGTTGTGAACGGCCCCGGTGGAGTGGGCGTTGCGCCCGGAGAGCACCTCCGCGCGGTCGAAGGACAGGTGCGCGGGCACCGGGACGTCCTCGACCACCACGGTGTGGCTGCCGGTGGCGCGCATGCCGATGCTGTCCCAGGTGGGGTGCACCGTGCACGCCTCCCTGCGCACCGCGAAGAAGCGCATCGCGGGCGGCCCCCCGGCGGCGGGCACCGCCCCGCACAGCAGGACCCAGTCGGCGTGCTCGACGCCGCTGACGTAGCCCCAGCTGCCGCTCAGCCGCCAGCCGCCCTCCACGGCCACGGCCCGGCCCATGGGGGGCAGTCCGGCGGCGACGACCGCGTCGGGACCGTCCCCCCAGACCTCCAGCTGGCCCTCCCGCGGGAGGTGGGCGGCGAGCCGCGCCGAGTGGGCGGTGAGCGAGGCGATCCAGGCGGTGGCCGGGCATCCCCGGCCGACCGTGAGGACGGCCCGGGTCAGCTCGCCGAACGACCCCTCGGTCCCGCCCCACACGGCGGGCACGAAGTGGCGGGCGAACCCGTGCGAGCGCACCGCGGCGACGACCTCGGGCGCGAGTCCGCCCCTGCGGTCCGCCTCGGCCGCGTGCCCGGCCGCGAGTTCGCGCAGTTCCTCCGCTCCCGCCGCCACCCCGGCGGTGGTGCGGGTCCCGGTCCCGGCGGTCACCGCTCGACGGCCTTCGCGAACAGCTCGAGCGTCTCACCCGGGCTGGGGCCGTCCAGCGCACGGTGGATCGCCTGCGCGTCCGGGCCGTGCTTGTGCAGCTTCACATGGGCCAGCTCGACCCTGGTGGAGGTCCCGTCGACGGGGGTGATCGTCACCTCGATCTCACTGGCGCGCTCGTCGTCGGGAATGGACCGCCAGCGGCCGTCGATCCGCCAGGTCATGGAGAGCCGGTAGGGGGGCTCCCAGGTGAGGACGCGACCCCAGTCGATCTCGTTCCCCTCGGCGTCCCACTCGTAGTAGCGCCCGCCCACGCCCGGCTCGAAGGCGAGCCCGACGCGCTCGTTCTCCAGCAGGACGTGCGTGGGCGGCCACCAGTCCGCGGGCCGCTCGGTGAAGACCTTGAAGCAGTGCTCGGGCGTGGCCGCCACCGTCACCGACTTCCGTACGTCCGGGACTGACTGCTCGGGCTGCTCGGGCATGAGGCCTCCTCGCTGCGTGTCTTGCTCACATCGGACGTCCATCACCGTCGCGGCCCGGCCTCGACAAGATGTCGAGCCCGGCTCGAAGTGCCGTGCGGGGACGCCGGAGTCGCGGGACGGATTCGAGGGGGAATCGAGATCCCCGCAAGGAGCAGCGGTCACGGTCGTCGGCACCCAAGCCCCTCACGGAGACGGGAGAGCACGATGACAGACGCGGAACGACGGGTCGCCTTCGTCACCGGCGCCACCAGCGGTATCGGCCTGGCCGTGACCGAGCTGCTGGCCCGGCAGGGCGTGGCGGTATTCGGCGTGGCACGCTCCGAGGAGAGCGTGAAGGCCCTGGTGAAGCGGCTCCGCGCGGAGGGCGCGGAGGTGTCCGGCACGGTGTGCGACGTCTCCTCGACCGAGCAGGTGCGCGAGGCCGTGGCGGCGGCGGTGCGGGAGTACGGCCGCATCGACATCCTGGTCAACAACGCCGGCCGGGGCGGCGGCGGGGTCACCGCCGAGATCGACGACGCCCTCTGGCTCGACGTGATCGACACCAACCTCAACGGCACCTTCCGCGTCACCCGCGAGGTCCTCGCGAGCGGACGGATGCGGGAGAACGGCTGGGGCCGGATCGTCAACATCGCCTCCACCGGCGGCAAGCAGGGAGTGGAGCTCGCCGCGCCGTACTCCGCCTCCAAGCACGGCGTCGTGGGCTTCACCAAGGCCGTGGGCAAGGAGCTGGCCAGGAGCGGCATCACCGTGAACGCCGTCTGCCCCGGCTACGTCGAGACCCCCATGGCCCAGCGCGTCCGCCAGGGCTACGCGGGCCACTGGGGCGTGACGGAGGAGGAGGTCCTGGAGAAGTTCCAGGCCAAGATCCCGCTGGGCCGCTACTCGACGCCCGAGGAGGTCGCCGGTCTGGTCGGCTACCTCGTCTCCGACACCGCCGCGTCCATCACCGCGCAGGCGCTCAACGTCTGCGGCGGCCTCGGCAACTACTGACCCGGCCGCCGCAGCCCATCCGCCGACCAGCCAACGACAGCGCGCACCGGACACCGGGCGCAGAGACGGAGCCGGGAGACCATGACGAACACGGGCACCACACTGCTTGCCGAGCCCGACGCCGACTCCTTCCGCACGGCGATGGGGTGCCTCCCCACCGGCGTCGCGTTGCTGACGCAGGGCAGCGGGGACACCGCGTCCGTGATGACCCTCAACAGCCTGACGTCGGTGTCCCTCGACCCCCTGCTGCTGCTCGTCTCCGTCGGGAAGGACGGCAGGATGCGGTCGCTGGTGCCCGCGGGCGGCGGTTTCGCCGTGAACGTGCTGGCCGAGGAGCACCGGGAGCTCTCCGGGGAGTTCGCCCGGGCGGACCGGCCGGCGGGCGAGGAGGCGATGCGGCGCATCGGCGCGGTCGAGGGGATCACGGGCAACGCGGTCGTCCCCTCGGCCGCGGCCTCCTTCGAGTGCCTGCTGCACGCCGAGCACGAGGCGGGCGACCACGTGCTGTTCGTCGGGCGGGTCGTGGCGGTGCGCCACTCCTCCTGCGCCCGCCCGCTGCTGTTCCACCGCGGCCGGTACACCTCGCTCGGCTGAGCCCCGGCCCCCGACACGTACGGACGGAGAACCGATGACCACGCCCACGACAACGCCTCCGAGCGCCGTCTCCCCCGCCGCCCCGCCGTCCCTGGAGGAGGTCGCCGGCGGCGTGTACGCCTTCGTCCAGCCGCCGGGCGGCTGGTGCCTGAACAACGCCGGGCTCATAACGGGCCGGCGCGGCGGCGAGGGCCCGCCCGTGCTGGTCGACACCGCCGCCACCGAGGCCCGCGCCCGGCGGCTGCGCGAGGAGGTCGAGCGGATCGTCCCGGGCGGTCCGGGCGTGGTCGTCAACACGCACTTCCACGGCGACCACACCTTCGGCAACGGCCAGTTCGCGCCGCGTGCGGTGGTCGTCGCGCACGAGGGCACCCGCGCCGACAGCGCCGAGGCGGGACACGGCCTGTGCGGGCTGTGGCCGGACGTGGAGTGGGGCGAGGTCCCGCTGGTCCTGCCGACGCTGACGTTCCGCGACGGACTCGTCCTCCACGCGGGCGGGCTGCGGGTGGAGCTGCTCCACCTGGGGCCCGCGCACACCGCGAACGACGTGGTGGCCTGGGTGCCGGAGCGCGGTGTGCTGTTCACCGGCGACCTGGTCTGGTCGGGGGTGACCCCGTTCGTGCTGATGGGTTCGGTCTCCGGCTCGCTGCGGGCCCTGGAGGAGATGCGGGCCCTCGCCCCCCGTGTGGTGGTTCCCGGCCACGGCCCGGTGGGCGGCCCGGAGCTGCTGGACCGCACCGGGGCGTACCTGCGCCGGCTGGCGCGGGTGGCCGAGGAGGGCGTGCGGGACGGCCTGACGCCGCTGGAGACGGCCCTGCGCGCCGGTCCGGGCGAGTTCGCCGGCCTGCTCGATCCGGAACGCCTGGCCGCCAACCTCCACCGGGCCTTCGCCGAGCTGCGCGGGCTGCCGCCCGGGGAGCGGATCGACGTGGCCGCCGCCTTCGGGGACATGGTCGGGTACCACGGAGGACTGCCGGACTGCCATGCCTGAACCGGCGTGCCCGGTCCGGAGGGGAGGAGAGCACGATGATCACCGATGTGCGGGAGCGTGAGCCCCTGGAGCACGACCTGTGGAACCTGTGGAGGCTGTGGAGTCTGCCGGTTCCCCTGCTGGCCGGAGAGGAGGACGACCCGTCGGAGCCGCACATCTGGCGGGGTATCGACTGACGGCCACGGTGCACCGGCACGGCGGCGCCGGCCCCCCCGGAACCGGTTCCGGGGGGGCCGGCGCCGCCGTGCCGGGCGCGGTCAGGACGCGGGGGGCGCGACGGGGGTGTCGCGGTGGATGACCCGCTCCCGGGTGAGCAGTTCGCCGTCGCGCCGCACCAGCACGTCCTCGACGGTGAAGGTCGGCTGGAAGGACACCCTGCCCTCCCGGTCCGTCTGGGTGACGAGCGTGTAGTACGACACCCGCAGGGTGTCCTCGTCGCGGGGGTCGGTCTCGATCAGGAGGTGGTCGAACCAGTGGCGGACGGCGATGTCCCGGTAGCGCGGGAGGTTCGCCCGCATGCCCGCGACCATCGCCTCACGGCCCTGCGCCCTCTCCCCGTTGGCGTGCACCACCACGCCGTCGTCGGTGAAGGTGTCCGCGAAGCCCTCGATGTCCAGGGCGTCCACGCGCCGCATCTGCCGCGCGTAGAACGTCTGCACCTCCGCGTAGAGGTCCCCGGTGACCTTGTTCCTCGTTGCCTGGACCGCCTGAGACACGGTGACTCCCTTCGGTGACGGCCTGCCGCCGGTGGCCGGCGGCACGATCGCGTCAACGGTGCCGTGCCGGGCTTCAGCCCTGCTGGAGACCGGCTCGTACGGCGTCCCGTCCCCGGGGGGAGGGCGGGGCGCCGTACGGGCGGTCGGCGGCGCAGAGCCGGGGGGCGGGGGCGTCCGCGGGCTGCCGGACCGGGCCCGGCGGCGTCCCCGCCGGCCGTCCGGCGCCGGTCAGCGTCTCGTACAGCGCCTGCGCGTCGGCCGGCAGGTCCCGCCGCCAGCCGCAGGCCACCACCGGCCACAGCAGCAGCAGCGCCCCGGACAGGTACGAGGTCACCCCCACCTCCACCCGGCAGGCGTCTCCCAGAGGCCGCAGCCGGAAGTCGAACCGCGGCACCTGCGTGCCCAGCGGCGTCCACATCCGCTGCCCGGTGAACCCCACCCGCACCGGCGGCTCGTACACCGTCCGGACCAGCCGGTGCTCGCGCCGCCGTCCGGGGAAACGGTAGCGGTACGCGTGTCCGGCGGGGGCGTCGCCGTCCGGGCGGATTGACATCACCCCCGAGTGCCAGGCGGCCAGGTTGCGTCCGTCCGCGAGGAAGGGGAACACCTCCTCGGCCGGCAGCGGCATGGACACGTGCACCTGCACCTGCGGCATCCGGCACCTCCAGCGAGCGCGAGCACGGCACCGGCCGCACGGCCGGCCAGGCGTCCGCGTCCCGTCCGGGCGTACCTCCTGGGAACCAGCCTGGTGCCGTCGGCTGCCGCTGTCCTGCCGGCGTGGGCCGTACGGCCCATCCGCCACCCGCCCGGTCCTGCGGGCGCGTCGGCGGGACGTCAGCGGGAGCGGAGCGCCACCGCGAGCTGTGCGCGGCCCCGGATGTCGAGCTTCTGGTAGATGCGGGTCAGCCGCGCCTCGACGGTCTTCACGCTGATGAACAGCTTGGCGGCCGCCTCCTGGTTGCTCGCCCCCTCGCCGACGAGCAGGGCGAGCTGCCGCTCCGCCTCGGTGAGCGCGGCGATCCCCTCTCCCCCGGGGGAGGCGGCGGCGCCCCGGACCGGCGTCTCCGAGGCCAGCCGGTGCCAGGGCCTGGCTCCCGTGCGGGTGAAGATCTCCGCCGCCTCGCGCAGGGCCGCCTGCGCCGCCGCGCGGCGACGGCGGCGGCGTTCGACCCGTGCCAGCGCCAGCAGGGCGCGGCCGGCCTCCAGGGGCAGCCCGTGGCCGGTGAAGCGTCCGGCGACCTCCCGCAGCAGCTCCGCCCCGGCCGCCAGGTCCCCGGCGGCCGCCAGGTACTGGGCGTGGACGCGGTCCAGGCCCGTCAGGACGGTGGTGCGGTTCAGCCGCCGCGCCACCGGCCTCACCCGTTCCAGGAGTTCGGCGGCCTTCTCGGGGGCGCCCGCGGCCACGTACGCCTCGGCGAGTTCCTCGTGCCAGCGCAGCACGGACGGGTCGGTGGTGACGGCGGTGACCGGCAGGGCCAGGATGCGTTCGAGCGTCTCGACGGCCCCGGCCGCCTCGCCAGTGACCAGCTGCACCCGGCCCAGGGCGTAGAGGCCGCAGTGGAGGAAGACCTGGTCGCCCTCCTCCTCGGAGGCCCGGATGCTGCGGCGGGCGTAGTCGGCGGCGCTCAGGAAGCTGCCGCCGGCGGTCTCGGCCAGCGCGGAGCAGTACCACAGCGGGCCGGGCGAGATGCCCGCGCCCAGGGCGATGCCCACCGCGCGGCGGGCGTGGCCGAGGGCCGCGGTGCACTGGCCCCGGCGGATCTCCACCTCGGCCAGGGTGCGCAGCGTGTCCACCAGGTCCTCGGTGCGGCCGAAGCGCTCCACGTCGGGCAGGAGCCTCAGCAGTCCGGCGTGGGCCTCGTCGAGCCGGTCGTCGAACAGGGCGTGGCGCAGGGCGAGCAGCCGGGGGGCGTTGCGCAGCGCGGGCGGGAGCCCGGTGACGTCCAGGGCGGCGGCCTGCTCGGTGTGGTGCGCGGCGTCGGGCTCCCCGAGGATGCGGCTGGTGCGGGCCCGGGCCGTCATCGCCAGGACGACGGCCTCCTGGTCGCCGGCGGCCACGGCCAGGCGGTGGGCCTCCTCGGCGGTGGTGCGGGCGGCGGTGGCGTCGCCGTCCGCCAGCAGCTGCTTCCACAGCAGCCGGACCAGCACGCACGCGCGCAGCGCCGGGTCGTCGCCGGCGTCGGCCAGGGCGTGGGCGTAGGTCTCGTCGAGGTCGGTGAGTCCCTGGAAGGCGGTGTCGAGGATGGCGAGCCGGGCCTGGAGGCGGGCGCCGGTCGGGGCGTCGCGGGCGAGGATGGCGTCGGCGGCCCGTTTGGACAGGTCGGGGCGGGCGGCTCGGGCGGCGTCGGCGGCGGCCTCGACGAGCCGGTCCAGTTCCTCCCGGGGCCGGTCGGCGGGGGTGTGCTCGGCGGCGAGGAGGCCGAGTTCGGCGGCGAGGGCGTGGTCTCCGCGGCGCCGGCAGGTCTCCGCGGCCCCGGCGAGCTCGCCGGCGAGCGGGGCCGCGGCCGTGCCGGGGGCGGAGGGGTCGGCGGCCAGCGCCCGGTGGCGTACGGCCTGGACGGGGTCGCCGACCGCCGAGGCGAGGGCGGTGTGGCAGGCGGCCCGCTCGGACCAGTCGGCCTCGGCCGCCAGGGTGGCGGCCACCACGCCGGCGGTGAAGGCGACGGCGCCGTCCTCGCCCACGGTGACCAGCCCGGCCCGCTCGGCCGCGGCGAGGTCTGCCTCGGCCGAGGGACGGCCGGCCCTGCGCAGGACGGTCGTGGTGGGCCGGGCCGCGAGGGCGGCGAGCAGCAGGGTGGGGTGCGCCTCCTCGGGCACGCCGGCCAGCATGTGCCGGGCGGCGGCCCGTGCCTCGCCGCCGAGCGGCAGCGCGTCGGCGTGGTGGACGAAGGTGCGGGTGCCGGCCAGGGAGCGGCCGATGGCCAGGGCGAGGCGCGGGTTGCCGCCGCTGGCCCGGTGGATGCGGCCGGCGAGCCGGGCGGGGAGTCCGTGGTCGACCATGAGCGCGGCGATGTCGCCGGATCTGAGCGGGGGGACCGGGACGACGCGGGGGCCGAGGTGCCCGAAGAGCGTCTCCGCGTGGAGGGGGCTGGTGTGCTGCCGCTCGGCGGCCAGGGCGCGGACGCCGGGCGGCGCCTTGTGGAGGGCGAAGCGGAGCAGGGCGGCGCTGTCGGGGTCCAGCCACTGGGCGTTGTCCACCACGACCAGGACGGGTCCGGCGGCGGCGAGGACGCGCAGGACCTGGGCCACGGCCAGTCGGAGGGCGACGAGGTCCGGTCCGGTTCCGGGGGGCTCGGTCTCGCGGCGGGCCACGGCGACCGCGGCGCGCTGCGGGCGGGACAGGTCCCGCACGGCCTCCTCGGGGACGTCGTCCAGCAGGGCGGCGGCGCCCGCGCCGGGGATCGCGCGGTCCGCCTCCTCGGGGGCCAGCCACAGGACGGTCTCCCCGCGGGCGCGGCGGTCGTCCTGCCGTGCCACGGCGGCCACCAGGGCCGTCTTGCCGATGCCCGGGGGGCCGGTGAGGGCGATCCTGCCGTGGTCGCGCAGCGCGTCCTCCAGCTGGTCCAGCAGATCGCCGCGCCCGACCAGCGCCGGGTGGGGGACTCCTCTCTCCAGGCCCATACACCGCCTCCGGTCGTGTACCTGCCCCGCTCCGGCGAGGATACGGACGGGTAGCCCCGTGGTCGACGGCCGTCCGGTACGCGGTCGGTTCCCCCGGCGGCGGTCCGCCGGGAAAGCCGGCCGGGCCCGCCGGCGGGTGCAGCGCCGGCGGGCCCGGGCCCGGCCGCGGTGTGGGGGGCGGCCGGGGGATCCCCGGTGGGGGCGGGGACCGGTCAGAAGGTCAGGCTCCAGGAGTCGATGTATCCGGTGTCGCCGGCCTGGACGTCCTTGACGCGGAGCTTCCAGGTGCCGTTCGCCGCCACCGAGGAGGCGTCGACGGTGTAGGTGGCGATCACGTTGTCGGCGCTGTCCCAGCCCGACCCCTTGAGGTTGGCGGTGCGGCCGTCGGGGGCGATCAGGTCGATCACCAGGTCGCCGCGGTAGGTGTGCTTGATGTCGACGGAGACCTTCAGGTCCGCCGGGGCGTTGCCGCTGCGGCCGCTCACCGTGATCGGGGAGGTGACGCCGGTGGTGTTGTCGTCCGGGATGGAGACGTTGGCGCTGTTGGTGTAGGTGCCGCCGGCCGGGGGCTCCTCGCCGCTGTCGCCGCCGGCCGCGGCCGTGACCGTCGCGGTGGCGTCGGCCAGGCCGGCGCCGCAGCCGCCGCTGCACGTGCCGGGCAGGGTGCGGGCGTTCGACTTGATCAGCTGCTCGATCCGGGCGGGGGTGAGCGCGGGGTCCTGGGAGACCATCAGCGCGGCCAGGCCGGCGATGTGCGGGGCGGCCATGCTGGTGCCCTGGTAGTACCCGTAGCTCTCGCCGCTCGGCACGGTGGTGCCGCTGTCGATCGTGGAGAGGATGCCGTTGGTCCGGGTCGCGGTCTCGCCGCCGGGGGCGGCGATGTCGACGACCGTGCCGTAGTTGGAGTAGCTCGCCCGGTTGCCCTGGCGGTCGCTCGCGGCCACGGTGATGACGTTGTTGCAGCTCGCCGGAACGAAGTTGGCGGCGTTGGCGTTGCTGTTGCCCGCCGCGACGACGACCGCGGTGCCGCGCCCCACCGCGCCGTTGATGGCGTTCTGGTAGGTGCTGGAGCAGGTGCCGCTGCCGCCCAGGCTCATGTTGATGACGTCGGCGGGCGTGGGGTTGGCCGGGACGCCGGGGACGGTGCCGCCGGAGGCCCAGGTGATGGCGTCGGCGATGTCGGCGGTGGTGCCGCCGCACTTGGCGAGCACGCGGACGGGCTGGATCCGGGCGTCGTACGCGATGCCCGCGATGCCCTTGCCGTTGTTCGTCGCGGCGGCGATGGTGCCCGCGACGTGGGTGCCGTGCCAGGAGGACGGGCTGTCGTAACTGACGCCGCACTCACCGGCGTTGAACCAGTCGCCCTCGTCGGCCGGGTTGCTGTCGCGGCCGTTGCCGTCGCGGGCCTCGGCGGCGCTGGAGACGAAGTCGTAGCCGGGGACGATGTTGGCGGCCAGGTCGGAGTGGGCGACGTAGCCGGTGTCGAGGACGGCCACGACGGCGCCCCGGCCGGTGGACTTGTCCCAGGCGCCGGGGACGCGCATGCCGGCGGTGGACTCGAAGAGGTCCCACTGGCTGCCGTAGTGGGTGTCGTTCGGCGTGGCCATCGCGTACACGCGGGTGTTGGGCTCGGCGTAGGCGACGTCCGGGTCGGCCTCGAAGGCCTTCACGATCTCGTCGATCTCGGCCCGGGTGGTCCTGCCCTCCACCTCGTACAGGGCCGCTCCCGTGGCCAGGCGGCGCTCGAACCGCAGTTCCTGGCCGGTCTTCTTCCCCTTGGCGCCGGCTTCGGCCTTGGCCGCGGTCTTGGAGTCGGCGGCCTCGGCCCGCTCCTTGTAGGCGACGATCACGCCGTCGGCGGGCATCTCGGGCAGTTCGCCGGTCTTCTGCTGCCCGGCCCCGGGAGCGGTCTCCCCGGCCGGGGGCGCGGCGACCGCCACGGTGGCGGTGGCGGCTCCGGCCACCAGGGTGGCGGTCGCCGTCAGCACGGTTATCAGTCTTCGCCTCGAGGACTTCAAGGGTGGTCCTTTCACGGACTGCCCGGGCGGAGCCGGGCAGTGGGGGGTCTTGCACCGCAGTGGGGTCGCGGGGCCGGTGTCCCCGGGGGACCGAGCACGACTTCAGGTCCGCCCCGGGAACACCGGTGCGCCGACCATAGGAATCCGCCGACCGCCCCCGATACCGGGAAAACCCTTGTCTGCCCTCTCCCGTGCGCGGCCGCCCCCCGTGTCGCGGCGGGGAACGGGGGGTGAGCGCCGGGGGAAACCGGGAGGAATCCCCGGGGCGCCGCGTCCCTGCCCCCGGCCGGTTCCGGACCGTCCCGGGCCGGCCGGGACGGCCCCCGCCCCGACCACCGGGCAGGCAAGGCAAAAGAGTGACCGTACTGGCACATACGGGTTAATTCGTGCATGATTTTTTCGCTTCCGGCGCGGACGCGGCGGCCCTCCCCGGCCCCATTTCTCCGGCTTCCCCGGGCCCCGAACCGGCACAGCACAGATTCCCGGGATGCGCAAACGCGAACAAATGATCACGTGCGGGCCCGCAGACCCTTCCGTAGCGTCGATCACGAAGCCGCTCGCACGGGCGGTGCCAACGCACCGAGCAGCCATTTCAGGAGGACTCTGATGCTCGCTTACGCAACCACCGGAACCACTCTCGCTCCCGCCGACATGGCCGAGCGGCACGCGGTCACCGACCTGATGACCGTCCAGGAGGCCCCGATCAGCGACGCCCCGGTGTGGGCGCCCGAGGCGATCGGCATCCTGCTGCTCGCGCTCCTGCTCTCCCCCAGGGAGCCCAAGGAGAAGTAGGCCCGCCACGGCCTCGCCGCGGAAGCGCGGCGGACCACGGCAGAACGCATCAGTAAGCAACAGAACACGACAGAACGGCATGTCATGACAGACCGATCCAGAGAGGTGGGTCGCTGATGCCGGCTCCGGACGTCTCGCCGCGCACGGCATACGCCGCGGCGGTGGAGAGTCTGGCCGTCCGCGTCCTCGGTGCCCTGCGGGGCACCGGGGACGCGGTGGCGGTGGCCGCCCATGTGGACGGCGCCCCCGACCCCAAGGCGGCCCTGGCCGCCGTCCGGGTGCTGGGGCCCGATCTCTTCGCCCCCGCCCTGTTCGGCCCGGGCTCCCTCGGACCCGCCGACGTCCGGGCGGTGGCCGAGTCCTTCCGGGTCTTCCCTCCCGCACCGGACGCCACCCCCGAGGCGGCATGGCGCGACCGGACCACCTCCCTGCTCCTGGCCCGGTACGGCGGCGACGACCTGCCGGCGGTTCCCGCTCCGGAGGAGTCCGCGGAGGACCGAGGCGACGGGCACGACGGGCGCGGCGGGAGAACGGACGCCTCCTGGCGGGCCTGGTCCCTGCGCATGGCGCAGCTCTCCCCCCTCGCCCTGCCGGACGTCGACGGCCCCGTCCACGAGGCGGCGGTCCGGCGGTCCCGTGCCCTGGCGCGGGGCGCGGCCCGTGCGATGCTGCGCCGCGACTACCCGGTCGCGGCCTGCCTGGCGCGCTGGCTCGCCTGGGCCCGGTGGCGCGGGGCGCGGCCGGACCTCGACGTGGCGGCCATGGTGCGGCACATCGAACTGCACGGCGCGGGCGGGGCGCGCACCGCCCTGGACACCGCGATCGCCCGTCGCCTGCTGGAGGACACGAAGCGGCCGGGAGGCCCGACACCATGACCGCATTCCCCGCGGGATCCCCCGCGAACGCCCCGGCGCCGGCCCCCGTGCGGGAGTCGGCGCGCCTGGTCGCCACCCGCGCCCTCGGCTGGCTGCGCGGCCACTGCGAGCTGGGCACCCTGCCCCCCGGCACCACGGCGGAGCTCGCCCACCCCGACAGCATCTACAAGCCGCTGGGCGAGACGGCCCTCGCCGCCTCCCTGGTGCTGCGCGACGGCACCCCTCCCGGGGAGGCCAGAACCGCCCGCGAACTGCTCGACTTCGCCTGGTGGGAGCTGCGCGGCGGCGACATGCTCTACGAGCGCCAGCTCCGGTACATGATGATGACCGACCCGCTGGAGCTGTACACGCACTTCGTCCGCGCGGGCTACCGGCACGAGCGCCTGGACGCGCTGCTGGAGCACCTGGCCGGGCTGGTCACGGTGTACGCCGTCGAGCAGGTGCCCAACCGGCGGCTGGCCATCGCCAACGCCTCCCGTCTGATGGGCATCGACCGCGGCATCGACTGGGAGCGCCTCGTCGGCGCCACCTGGCTGGGCAACACCCCCGAGCCCTGGGTCATCGACTGGATGACGGCCTACTCCGTGACCCACACGGTCTTCCACATCACCGACTGGGGCGCCCGGCCCGGGGACCTGCCGCCGCACATCGAGGACCACCTCCAGCTGTGGCTGCCGGTGTGGCTGGACGTGTGGCGGGAGGTCGAGGAGTGGGACCTCTTCGCCGAGCTGCTGATCGTCGGCGCCTGCCTGCGGGAGCCGTACCTCGACCCGGACGCGTGGGACGCGCTGGCGTCCGCGCAGCACGGGGACGGGCTGCTGCCCAGGGACGGCAAGGAGGTCGGCGAGGACCCGGCCCAGCGGTTCCGGGACCACCACCACCCCACCGTCGTCGCCGCCGTCGCCGGCACCCTGGCGCTCTCCCGCGCCGCCGGACGGTGACCGCCCCCACCGCCGCCGGGCCGGAATCCGGTTCCGGGTCGGCGGCGCCGGGAATCGACGGCATCCTGGAGACGGTCGCCACCGCCGCGCCTGGCCCGGCGGTGGCGGTCGTCGTGCTGCGGGGGGACGAGTCGGCGGTGCTGTGCCGCGGCGCGTCCCCCGGCACCCGCTTCGAGCTCGGCTCGGTGACCAAGACGTTCACCGCCCTGCTGCTGGCCGAGATGGCGGCGCGGGGCGAGGTGCGCCTCGACGCCCCGATCGGCGAGCACCTTCCCGCGGACCTCCTGCCGGAGGGCCACGGCGACCGGATCACCCTCACGCACCTGGCCACCCACACCTCGGGGCTGCCCAGGCTGCCGCCGGGGCTGATGCGCATGGCCCTGCCCCGCTGGTACACCAACCCCTACGAGACCTTCACCCCCGACCACCTGCTGCGCGCGCTCCCCCGCACCCGGGTGCGCCGCCCGCCCGGCACGCGGGTGCGCTACTCCAACTTCGGGGTCGGGCTGCTGGGCCGCCTGCTGGCCGACGCCGCGGGGGCGGACTACGGCGACGTCCTCGCCGCCCGGGTGCTGGAGCCGCTGGGGCTGGAGGACACCACCTGCGATCCCGCGCTCCCCCAGGCCACCGGCCACCTGCGCGGACGTCCCCGCCCGCCCTGGCTCATCCCCGGCCTGCCCGGCGCGGGCGCGCTGCGCTCCAGCGCCCGCGACATGGGCCGCTGCCTGGCGGCCCTCCTCTCCCCTCCCGCGGACGCCGGCGACACGCTGCGCGCCGCGCTGCACGAGGTCACCCGGCCGCGCGTCACCGAGCCCGGCGGCGACCAGGTGTGCCTGGTGTGGAAGCGGCGCACGGTCCCCGCGGACGACGGCGGCACCCACGGGCTGCTGTTCCACTCGGGCGGCACGCGCGGCTTCACCTCGTTCGCCGGGTTCTCCCCCTCCGCCCGCACGGCCCTGGCCGCCCTCGGCAACGGGTCGCCCACCCTGCGCGGCACGTTCATCCGCGCCGCGTACCGCGCCCTGCGCGGGCTGACGGCCGCGGCGCCCTCGCGCCGTCCGGCCGGTCCCTCGGACGGTGGTTCCGCGGACGGTGGTTCCGCGGCGGGGTCCCGGCGGCCGGCCGGACGCGCCGGCCCCGCCTCGTAGGCGAAGGCCGCGGCCCGGACGCGGTCGCGCCGCCCCCGCCGGGGAGCGCGCCTCCGGCGCGGTTCCCGGGGGCCGTCCGCCGGGAGGGCCCCGGCGCCGGTTCGGACGGCGGTGGCTGCGGAACAATGAAAGGAGCGGGTGTGAGGCGGTACTGGCGCCTCACACCCGCGGCCTTTCCTGCTCACACAGGGCTTCAGCAAGTGGCGCTGAGGGTGCTCGCCGGGAGCTCCGTCTCGTCACCGGAGGTCTCCAGGCCCTGCAGGTCCAGGATCTGGTCCATGTCGCACCTCCTCTCACTGTGGCTCTGCGTGCCGGGGCGGCACTGTGGGCAAGGGGCTCAGCAGGTCAGGCTCGCGGTGGACGCCGGGAGCTCCGTCTCGTCACCCGAGGTCTCCAGGCCCTGCAGGTCCAGGATCTGGTCCATGTCGCACCTCCTTCCGCGGTGTGCTCGTGTGGTGCGCGGTGACACCGGTGGTCAGGGGATTCAGCAGGTCAGGCTCGCGGTGGACGCCGGGAGCTCCGTCTCGTCACCCGAGGTCTCCAGGCCCTGCAGGTCCAGGATCTGGTCCATGTCGCACCTCCTTCCGTCGTTCCGCGGTGAACCGGGCGAGAACCGGGCGCCCCGAGGGGGCCCGGACCCACGGTCTAGGGATCCGTGGGGGTCGTGGGACCGCCGGCCGCCGACGGCCGGTCGGTGAAGAAGGGCAGGAAGGCGCCCTGGGGGCCCATCACCGCCCGGGTGGTGAGGAGGACGCCCGCCGTGCCGGTGGCGAGGTCCATGGAGAGCTTCAGCGAGAAGTGGCCGGGGAAGGCCAGGTGGCCCTCGTAGGAGAGCGCGTACCAGTCGAGCCGGTCCAGGTGGCGCCGCACGGCTCCGTCCCTGGCCAGGGACGGGTCCCGGCGTGCCGGGCGTTCCAGGGCCGCGACGAGTCCGGCGCGGCCGTTGAACAGCTGCGGCTGCAGGACCAGTTCCGGCGCGCAGGCGGCCAGGAGGGCGGGCAGTTGCTCCCGCAGCCGGGCGTCCTCCCGCACGGCCAGCACCTCGTCCGCGACCAGGGCTATGCCGGCGCTTCCGACGTCGAGGTAGGCGAGGGTCCGCACCTTCGGGTCCTCCACCTGGAGGGAGCCGGAGGCGGTGGTGACGCAGTGGTCGAGGTCCCGGTGGAGGGCGGAGACGGCCAGGTCGAGGTGGGCCGGGTCCCGCCGCGCCCGGTACAGGCGGAGGAAGAACAGCGCCGCTCCGGACCAGCCGCGCATCAGCCCCGCCTTGACCGGGGGCGTCTTCCCGCCGGTGCCGGCGGCGCCGGGCGAGGCGTGCCACGGCCCGGCGAGCGGGCGGCCCGCGCGGAGCGCCTCGTCGAGCAGTTCGGCGATGCGGGCGATGTCCTCGTCGAAGTCGGAGGTCGCCCAGCGGTCCGCCAGGTGGAGGTAGTTGAGGCCGATGCCGGCCAGGCCGTCGTACAGCCCGATGCCGCGCACCCCGCGCGAGGGTTCCACGGCCCGCTCGACCGCCTCCCGGGCGGCGTCGGTGTGTCCGAGGTGGTCCAGGACGTGGGCGACGCCGTGCGCGCCGTCGTAGAAGCCCTGTCGGGGCCCGGGGGTGCGGGCCGCCTCCAGCAGCCACTCCCGGTGCTCGTCGCGGATCGGGAAACCGGTGGTGGACAGGGCCCACAGCACGCCCGCCGCACCGTGGGCGAAGGTCGCGCCGCCGAGCGTGAACTGCTCGGAGTCGCCGGGGAAGAGCCGGTCGGTGCGGCTCGGGTCGGCGGAGGCGACGATGCCCGCGGCCATCGACTCGGCGGCTTCCGGGCCGTACGCGGCGGGCAGGTCCGGCGTTCCGGAGTCCGCACCCGCGTCCGCGAGCAGGATCTCCCGCACCGGGTCGAGGTAGCCCTCCGGGAGCGGGAAGCGCTCGGCGACGAAGTCCAGTTGCCGGCCGGTCTTGGAGCGGTCGAGGGCGCGCAGCTTCTCGAAGGGGAAGAAGAGGGCGAGCTTGAGGGAGGCCATGCAGTAGTGGTCGATGGCGACGCCGCGCCGGCCGCACCGGGCCGAGAAGCCCATGGTGCCGAGCGCCGGCACGTGTTCGTCGTCCGAGGCGTCGAAGGACGCCTCGTAGTCGATCAGGGTGACGTCGCCGTCCGGGAGGACGATGACGTTGCCGTAGTGCAGGTCGCCGAAGGCGAGGCCGCGGGCGTGGAATCCGGCCAGGATCCGCTCGACGCGGTCGAGGATGGCCACGGCCTTCCCGGCGTACGCGGCGTAGTCGGCCGGAGCGGGGTCCTCGGAGACGAGCATGGGGTGGTTGCGGGCCATCCACACCCACAGACTCGTCCCCTCGACGTGTTCCATCACCATGAACTCGTGGCCGTCCACGGTGAGGTGGTCCAGCAGCTCGGGAACGCCCTCCGCGCCGGCCAGGAGCTCCAGGGCCCACTTCTCCCTGCGCAGCCGCCGCACCGCGTCCTCGGACTTCATGTCGAGGGCCGCGTGGGGGCGCGCCTCCTTGAGCACACAGGTCCTCCCGTCGCTGTTCCGCTCCGCCAGGTAGACGCCTCCGGCATTGGAGAAGTGCAGCGCCCTGAGAACCCGGTAAGGGAATTCCGTCCGCGTTTTCCTCCGCTCCATCGCCTCCTTGACGAAAGGCGGGACCGGGGCCCATTCGGGGACGGTGAAGACCGGGCGGCGCAGATCCGGGGCCAGGGTCCCGTCGGGTTTCACCAGGGCGGGTACGACGGCCCCCTCGTCGTCGACGCAGAAACGCTCGACGAAGGCCCCGTACCGCAGGTACAGCGGGCTGTCCGGCCACTGGAGGTCGCTCAGGATCCGAGGGCCGGTGATGCCGTCGAGTTCCTTCGACAGATCCCGCAGGACCGTCAGCAGCCGGTCGTCGTCCTCGGGGTAGACGGTGATCAGCTTCCCGCTGGCGGACCGCGGCGCGTACTTGCTGTTGTGCGCCAGGTACACCTCGGGGCCGGCGAGGTGCTTGAAGCGGACCCCCTCGCGGACGCAGTAGTCCCACACGATGCCGCAGGCCCGGTCGGCCTGGTCGGAGCGGGCCGAGACGTGGATCTTCCAGCCCTGCTCGGGCAGGGTGTGCGCGGGGGGCGTCAGATGGGTCCAGCTCCCCCGCACCGTCCGGGTCCAGCCGGCCGGCACGGGGCGGAGGGCGACCTCGAAGGGCGCCGAGCCACGGTCCCAGCGGCCGGGCACCTCGAAGAAGAGAGGGTCGGCGTAACAGTAGACCTGGCGATCTCCGGTGGCCACGAAATCCCCCGTTTGTCCAGTGGGTTCCGACAGGGCAACAGATTGGAAAGAGCCGAGAAGACTCCCGCGGAATTACCCCGGATTCATCACCGGATAATTCCCCCGGCGGGATCTCCTGGCAAATCATTGCTTACCCGATGGCGACGGTCAACACCTTTCCAGGGTTTTCCCGAGCCTTTTCACCGCCTATTACGGCACTTATTCGAGCGCCTCTTCCGAGGGTTCTTCCGACACCTCTCCCGACACATCTTCCGGGGCTCCCCGCGACGCCTCGTCCGGAAGTGTCCGGCGTATGCGCTCCAGCTCGCCCAGCACCGTCCACAGGGGCGCCGACGCACGGGCCTCCCGCCGTCCGGTCGTCACGCTGCGCGCGGCCTGTGTGGGCGCGACGGAGACGTTCGGCCGCTCGGCGAGCGTCCCGAGGTGCCGCGTGTAGACCGGGTTCTCCTCCACCCGCGGCGGCAGGGACGGCGCCAGCACCACGGGCGCGGCGGTGCTGTGCACCGTCAGCAGGCTGGGACTGTCCGCCAGGCCCAGCGCGGCGCGCGACACGTAGTGCAGGGAGGCCGGGTAGACGGCCACCGAGTCGGCCCACTCGGCGAGTTCGGCGTGGAGCGCGGTGGGGCGCGGCTCGGCCGGCCACTCGTCGGTGATCGCCTGGTGGGAGGTGAGTGCCGACAGCGCCTGGAGCGTGGTGAAGCGCTGGGCGCTCCGGGTGGCCACGACCCTGGTCTCCACCCGGGGGTAGTGGGTGCGCAGCCAGGTCAGCCAGTAGGGCAGGTGGACGGCGTTGACGGCTCCGGTGACGATCATCAGCAGCCTGCGGCCGCCGAACTCCGGCCTCGTGTCCACGGCCGGTTCTCCGGTCATGTGCGCTCTCCTCTCTCACCGGCTTCCCCGACGGGCTGTGTCATCGGTGTCATCGGGTGCCGTCGGGTGCCGTCGGGTCTCATCGGGTGCCGTACGGCCCCGGCCGGTCCGCTCCCCGGGGCGTGGGGCGCGGTGCGGACCGGCCGGGGGGTCGGGGGTGTCCAGGCCCCGCAGGGAGGGGGCCACGAGGGCGGCGACGGAGACCGGGACCAGCGTCGAGGCGAAGACGGCCATGGCCGGTCCGGCCCCCAGGCGGTCGATCAGCGGTCCGCCCAGGAGGTAGCCGACCGGGCCGGCCGCGCAGGTCGCCGCCGTGAGGACGCTGAGCACCCGGCCGAGCGCCTCGGACGGCACCCGGTTCTGGATCGCGGTGTTGGCGACGGGCGTGATCGGCCCGGCGACCAGGCCGATCGCGGTGCCCAGCAGCAGCAGGGGCACCGTGGACGGCAGCGTCGCCAGCGCCAGCAGCAGGACGGTCGAGGCGACGACCGCGCCCGCGAAGGCCCTGCGCCTGCTCAGCCGGTCGCCCAGCGCCCCGTAGGCCAGGGAGCCCAGGATCCCCCCGGCGGACATGCACAGCAGCAGAAGGCCCAGGACCTCGGGCTCGCCCCGCACCTGGAAGTACCGCGGGAGCGCGATGTTCTGCGTCGGCAGCGATCCGACGCTGAAGCCGAAGGTCAGCAGGACCAGCAGGCGCAGCAGCGGGTCGCGTCCGACGACGACGAACCCCTCCACCGCGTACCGCAATCCGCCGGCGGGTCCCGCCGTGCTCCCCGGCGCCGGCTCCTCCCCTTCCCGCCCGGCGTCCGCGGACCGCAGGAAGGACATGACGACCGCGGCCAGCCCGGACAGGACCGTGGCCGCGCACAGCGTCCAGCCGACCCCCGCCGTGCCCAGCAGCAGCCCGGCGAGCCCCGGTCCGCAGGTGACCGCCAGTCCGACCGCGGCCGAGTAGAGGGCGTTGGCCCGTTGGGCCGGGACGCCCCCCTCCCGCGCGCACCGGTTCACCAGCGCCAGCTTCGCGGTGATCCCGGACTGGTCGAGGGCGGCGCCTGCGACGACCAGCGCCACCAGCAACGGCAGCGGGAGCCGCTGCTGGAGGTGGAGCACGGCGACCAGGAGCACCGAACCGGCGGAGAGGGCGTCCGAGACGATCGAGGACGGGCGGCGGCCCATCCGGTCGACGACGATCCCGCCGAAGGCGATGCCGGCCAGCAGCGGGAGGGAACCGGCGGCGGCCACCAGCCCCGCGGACGAGGCCCGGCCGGTCTCCTCCAGGACGAGCCAGGGCATGGCGACCGCCGTCACGGCGTTCCCCGCCCCCGAGCACAGCGCGGCCGTCAGCAGGAGGGCGAGACCGCCGGGGCGCCGGGCGGAGCGCACGCGGGTCCCGCGTGACGTCTCTGCGGCCATGGCAACCTCGGGTTGTCTCGGTGGCGGTACGGGCGGGAAGGGGCGGTGGGCTCAGGGCACGGGTTCGGGCCGGGGGTCCGGCGGGGCCTCCACCGGGCCGTCCTCGGGCAGCCTCGCGTCGGGAGCCGCCTGGTAGAGACGGGCGTGGTCGACGGTGCAGGCGGGCCGGCTCTCGCCCTCGACCATCACGGACACCGCGAGGACGGCCTCCAGGAAGTCGCGCGGCCGGGTGCGGACGCTCTTGATGTGCGCCAGGGCCCGGACCCGCGAGCCGACCGGCACCGGCGTGTGGAAGCGGACCCGGTCGACCCGGTAGTTCAGGCCGAGGGCCGTCCAGCGCAGGTCGAGCAGGGTGGACGTGAGGTGCGGGACGAGCGCCAGGGTGTAGAAGCCGTGGGCCACCGGAACCCCGTACGGTCCCGAGGCGGCCCGCTCCTCGTCCAGGTGGATCCACTGCCAGTCGTGGGTGGCGTCCGCGAAGCGGCGCACGTCCTCGGCCGTCACCTCGTGCCAGGGGCTCGGGCCGAGTTCCCGGCCGATCCTCTCCTCGTACCAGCGGGCGATGTCGGGCAGCGTCGCGGGGGGACGCCCCTCCGGTTCAGAAGCCCATCGCATGGACGCCTCCGTCGACGTGGACGATCTCGCCGGTCGTGGCGGTGAACCAGTCGGACAGCAGGGCCACGCACGCCCTCGCCACCGGCGTGACGTCGTTCTCGTTCCAGCCCAGCGGCGCCCGGTCGGCCCAGGAGCCGTCCTGCTCGTCCGGGGCGTCGGAGATCCGGCTCGCCGCGAGGGTGTTCAGCGGTCCGGCGGCGACCAGGTTCACCCTGATCCCCCGGGGACCCAGGTAGCGGGCGAGGTAGCGGGCCGTGGACTCCAGCCCGGCCTTGGCGACGCCCATCCAGTCGTAGTCCGGCCAGGAGACGGAGGCGTCGAAGTCGAGCCCGACCACCGAGCCCCCGTCCCTCATCATCGGGAGCACCGCGCCCACCAGCGCCTTGAGGGAGTAGGCGGAGGTGTGCACCGCGGTGGCGACGTCCTCCCAGGGCGTCTCCATGAACCGGCCGCCGAGCGCGGTGGGCGGGGCGTAGGCGATGGAGTGCAGCACTCCGTCGAAGTGGTCGCCGTGCTCCGCGAGGCGGTCCGCCAGGGTCCGCAGGTGTTCGGCGTCCGTCACGTCCAGCTCCACGACGGGAGGGGGGTCGGGCAGCCGTTCCGCGATCCGGCGCACCAGGCGCGGCCGGTAGCCCGTCAGGACCACCTCGGCACCGGCCAGTTGGGCCTCCCGGGCGGTGTGGAAGGCGATGGACGAGGTGGTGATCACCCCGGTGACCAGGATCCTCTTTCCCGCGAGCAGCATCGTCACCCTCCCAGGCAGAGGCCGCCGTCGACGGGCAGGACCGTGCCGGTCACGTAGCTCGCCGCGTCCGATGCCAGGAAGGCCACCACCTCGGCGACCTCCTCGGGGGTGCCCTGGCGCCCGAGCGGCACCTGGGAGGGCATGGCCTCGCGCACCTTCTCGGGCAGCGCGGCGGTCATGTCGGTGTCGATCCAGCCCGGCGCCACGGTGTTGACCGTGATCCCGCGCGAACTCAGCTCCAGCGCCAGCGAGCGGGCCAGGCCCACCAGTCCGGCCTTGGCCGAGGCGTAGTTGGTCTGCCCGGCCGAGCCGGTCAGGCCGGACACCGAGGACACCATGACGATCCGCCCGTGGCGCCCGCGCATCATGTCGCGCACGACGTGGCGCGTGACGCGGTAGACGCCCGTCAGGTTGGTGTCCAGCACGTCCGTGAAGTCCGGCTCGGACATGACGGCGAAGGCGCGGTCGCGGGTGATGCCGGCGTTGGCCACCAGCACCTCGATCGGGCCCAGTTCCTCCCGGACCCTCTTGACGGCGAGGTCCACCGACTCCGGGTCGCGGACGTCGCACGGTACGGCGAGGAATCCGGCGGGCGGTTCGCTGCGGTAGGTGACGGCCACCCGCATGCCCGCCGCGGCCAGGCGCCTCGCCACGGCCAGGCCGATTCCGCGGTTGCCGCCGGTCACCAGTGCCACACGGCTCATGACGCGGCCTCCTCCTTCTCCGCTCGCTCCGGGGTCCGGGACGGGTTGGTCTGCAGGAACGCGGCCAGCGAGGCCACGGTGGGGTGCCGGTGGAGATCGCGCGGGCCGAGGTCGAGGGCGAGCGCCGTGCGCAGCCGGCGCAGGACGACCAGGCTCATCAGCGAGTCCATGCCGGCCGCGAACAGGTTCTGCCGGGTGCGCACCGCCTCCGGTTCGCAGCCCATGGCCGCGGCCACCTCGCGTCGGACGAGGTCCTCCAGTTCACGGCGGGTGCGCGGGGCGGGGCGGTCCGCGGGGGCCGGCGCCCGGCCCGTCTCCCGTCCCCGGCCGGGGGCGGGGGCGGGGTCCGGTCCGGTGTGCGCCGCGCGGCCGTCCGCCGGGGGCGTGCCGCCGTCCCGCAGGAGGTCGTCCAGGAGCGGCGAGCGGACCGCCGTGGAGAGCGCGTCGTCCACCGCGGGCCAGTCGGCGTCGGCGACGACGTGGTACTCCCGGCCGTCCGCCAGCAGCGGGCGGACGGCGGCCAGCGCCCTTCGGCCCGGCATCAGCCGCAGCCCCGAGGCACGCACGGTGTCCTCCTCGGGCGTTCCGGCGAGGCCCTCCCCGCAGGGACCGAGGACGAGCACCCGCACCGGCAGCCCTCGCCGGTTCCACGCCCGGCCGAGCGCGTCCAGGTAGCAGCTTCCCGCCGCGTAGTGCGCCAGTCCGCCGGAGCCGAGCAGGCCGGTGGTGGAGGAGACGCAGACGACGTCCTCCGCCCCGTGGTCGGCGGCCAGCCGGGTCAGCAGGGCGGTTCCCGCGACCTTGGCGCGGAACATCCCGTCGATGTGCGCACGCGTCATCTCCCGGACCGGGACGACGCTGCGCGCGAACGCGGCGTGGTGGACGGCCCGCAGCGGGGGCAGGTCGTTCCCGAACCGCGCGAACAGCTCCTCCATGGCCTCCTGGTCGGCCACGTCGGCGGTGACGCGGACGACCCTCACCCCCGCCGGCAGACCGGCCGCCCCGGCCCCGTCCGGCGCCCCGGGGGCGGGGCGGCGGGAGAGGAGGACCAGGCAGCGGGCGCCCATCGCGACGAGCTGCCGGACCAGATGCGGGCCGAGCGCCCCGGTGGCCCCCACCACGAGGTGGCTGCCCTCGCCGATGCCGGGCGCGGCCCGGCGCGGGGCGGGCGCCGCGTCCGGTTCCGGGGCGTGGCGCACCAGGCGCGGTACGAGGCGCTCCCCGGCCCGGTAGGCGCTCTGGTCGCCCGGCGGGGCGCCGCGCACGGCCGCGTGCACCGCGCCGGCCCACGCGCCGGGGTCCGCGGGGTCGAGGTCGACCAGTGAGCCCCACAGGCCGGGGTGTTCCAGGGCCACGCTCCGGCCCAGACCCCACAGCACGGCCTGCGCCGGGTGCAGCGTGTCCTCCCGGCCGGTGTGCTGGGCGCCGCAGGTGAGGAAGTGGAGCCGCGCGGACCGCGTCCCGGACGGGTCGAACGAGTCGAGGGCGCGGACGACGGTGACGGCGGAGGCGGTCAGCGCGGTCGCGGCGCCGGCGGAGCTGCCCCTGACGGCGAGTCCGGCGGCGAACAGCACGCGGTCGGCGGGGCCGGCGTCCAGCGCGTTCCCCAGCCGCCGCGTCCACTCCTCGACGGCTCCGTCGCCGCCGTCGTGCGGAGGGGCGGGGACCACGCGGCAGGTCACGCCCCGGTCCCGCAATCCGGCGATCAGGGCCGGGTGCTCCCCGACGACGACCCAGTCCTCCCCGTCCTGCGGGGCCCCGGCCCCGGCCGTGGCTCCGTCCCGGGGGCCGGCGGGACGCCAGACGAGGTCCAGCGACCACTCGGGCGGCGGGGCCGCGAGGTCGTCGGACCCGGCGGCGTTCCTGTTGGCGTCCCCGGCGGCGTTCCCGTTGGCGACGCGGGCCAGCCGCACCCCGGCGAGTTCCGCCACCGGGGTGTCGTCGCACCACAGCACGCAGTCCCCCTCGACGCCGTCGGCCGCGCACCGGTCCGGGACGACCGTGGCCGTCGCCCGGGTGACGGGCCCGGCGCCGGCGACGGTCCGCAGCGATCCGATGCCGGCCACCGTGAAGGACGTGTGGGGGAAGAGGCCGGCGGCGGCCGCTCCCAGCGTCTCCAGGGCGCCGGTGAGCAGCGCCGGGTGCACCGTGAACCGCGGGTCGCCGCCGCCCCCGGGCAGGCGCAGGACGGCCTCGGCCCTTCCGGAACCGGCGCGCAGCTCCCGTACGGTGCGCAGTCCGCCGCCGAACACCACCCCGTCGCGTTCGGCGGCCGCGTAGTGCTCCTCGGCGGTGACCGTGGTCGCGGCGAGGGGCTCGGCCGCCCCCGGGGCGGGGGACGACGGGGCGGCGTGGATCCGGGCGGAGGCGCACTGCTGCCACTCGCCGGCGCCGGCCGTGCGGGCGAACACCTGAACCGTCGCGGCGGGGGCGCCCGCATCGGTCCGGCACACGGTCTGCAGGAGGAGCGGTTCCCCGGCGGGCGGGGCCACGGGGGTGTGGAGGGCCAGGTCGCGGACCACGGGGTGGCGGAACCCCGTGGCGCGGCCGGCCGCCAGCGCCAGTTCGGCGTGGACGCCCGCGGGCAGCGTGCGCTCCCCGGCCACCTCGTGGTCGGCGAGCCAGGGGAGGTCCGCCGTGGTGAGCGCGGCCTCCCAGACGACCGTGCCGGGGCGGTCCGCCGGTTCGGTCCGCCGCCCCAGCAGGGGGTGTTCGTGGGGGGCGGCGGAAGCGGGGGCGGGGGCGGGGGTCCGGTCGAGCCAGTACGAGCGGTCGTGGTCCCAGTGGCGCGGCGGCAGCGACAGCAGCTCACCGCCGATCCACACCCGGTCCCAGTCGATGCGGTGTCCGTGGCAGTGGAGCAGCGCCGCGCCCTCGGCGAGGACGTCCACGGGGTGTTCGTCGCGCCGGAGCGTCGGCCGGACCACCGCGTCCGTGAGGTCGAGGGAGTTCAGCGTGTCCCGGACCGGTCTGACGAGCACCGGGTGCGGGCTCACCTCGACGAAGACCTCGTGCCCGTCCTCGGCCGCCGCGCGGACGGCGTCGGCCAGCATCACCGGCTGCCGGAGGTTGTCGACCCAGTACCGGGCGTCCATGCGTTCCTCCCGGCCGGCGGCGACCGTGGAGTACAGGGGGATCCTCGGCGGGCGGGGGCGCAGGTCGGCCAGTTCTGCGGCCAGTTCGCCGAGGATGCCGTCGACCTGCGGGGAGTGCGAGGCGACGTCGACCTTGACGGGCATCCCGTCGACCCCTCGCTCCTCCCACTCCGCCAGCAGGGACTCCACGGCCCCGCGGTCGCCGGAGACGACGGTGTCGCCGGGGCTCAGCCGCACGGCCACCGTCACCGCGGAGGCCAGCCCCCGCTCGGCGACGAACTCCTCGACCTCCTCGGACGGGGCCGCGACCACCGCCATGGCCCCCCGCCCCGCCAGGCGCCTCATCAGCCGGGAGCGCCGGCAGGTCACCCGCGCGCCGTCCTCAGGAGACAGCGCGCCGCTGACGACGGCGGCGGCGGCCTCCCCCATGGAGTGGCCGATCACCGCCACGGGTTCGACGCCGCGCGCCCGCCAGGCGGCGGCCAGCGCCACCTGGACGGCGAACAGCACCGGCTGCACCACGTCGATCGCCTCCAGCGCGCCCTCGTCCGGGTCGGCCAGCAGCTCCCGCACGGAGAAGCCGGCCTCCTTCCGCACGAACGCGTCCAGCTCGTCCAGCGCCTCCGCGAACGCGGGGTCGCCGGTGAGCAGTTCACGTGCCATCCCGGCCCACTGGGAGCCCTGGCCGGAGAAGACGAAGACCGGGCGGGCGGTGTCGCGGACCGCGCCGGTGACGACGCCCGGCCCCTCCTCCCCGGCGGCCAGCAGGCCGAGGCGCTCCAGCAGCCGGTCGGTGTCGCGGGCGACGACGGCGCCGCGCAGCGGGCCGTGCGAGCGGCGGACCGTGGTGGTGTGCGCCAGGCTCGCCGGCGACACCTCCTCGCGGTGCTCGGCCAGCCAGTCGCGGAGCCGCCCGGCCTCGGCGCGGTACGCCCGGGGGGAGCTGCCGTCCACGGTGACGACGACGCACCGGTCGTCCGGTCCGTCCCCGTCCGCCGCGGCCCGCGGGCACGCCGGCTCCGGCGCGGGCCCGGTGCGCGGCGCCTCCTCCAGGACGACGTGCGCGTTGGCGCCGCCGAAGCCGAAGGCGCTCACACCGGCCGTGCGGCGTCCGGGGCCGGAGGGCCAGGGCGTCCGCTCCGTCACCACGCGGATCGGCGCGTCGGCGGGTACGGCCGGGTTGAGCGAGGCGAAGTTGAGGTTTGGCGGTATCTCGCCGTGGTGCAGGGCGAGCGCGGTCTTGATGAACCCGGCGATCCCGGCCGCCGCCTCCAGGTGGCCGAGGTTCGTCTTGACCGCGCCGAGCAGCAGCGGGCGGTCCGGGTCGCGTCCGGCGCCGGTGACGGTGGTGACCGCGCCGATCTCGATGGGATCGCCGACCGCGGTGCCGGTGCCGTGCGCCTCCAGGTAGTCCACGGCGCCGGGGTCGACGCCCGCGTTCTCGTAGGCGACGCGGAGCAGTTCGGCCTGCGCGACCGGGCTCGGCGCCATCAGGCCGTTGGAGCGGCCGTTGTGGTTGACGGCGCTGCCGCGGACCACCGCCAGGACGCGGTCGCCGTCCCGCAGGGCGTCGGAGAGCCGTTTGAGCACCACGATGCCGCTGCCCTCGGCCCGCCCGTACCCGTGCGCCCCGGCGTCGAAGGTGCGGCAGCGGCCGTCCGGGGAGAGGACGCCCGCCTCCTCGAAGGCGACGGACACGGCGGGGGTGAGGAGGGCGTTCACCCCTCCCGCCAGGGCGATCTCGCACTCCCCGGCACGCAGGCTCTGGCAGGCGAGGTGGACGGCGACCAGCGAGGCGGAGCAGGCGGTGTCGACCAGCATGCTCGGCCCCCGGGAGCCGAGCAGGTACGAGAGCCGACTGGCGATGACGCCCATGGAGGCGCCGGTGGCGCTCCAGCCGCCCATGTCGTGGAGGTCCTCGGGGGCGTAGTCGGCGCCGGCCGCGCCGAGGAAGACGCCGGCCCGGCGTCCCTCCAGCGTGTGCGGGGGGACACCGGCGTGTTCCAGGGCCTCCCAGGCGACCTCCAGCACGAGGCGCTGCTGGGGGTCGGTCGTCTCCGCCTCTCGGGGGGAGACGCCGAAGAAGGCCGCGTCGAACCGGTCGATCCCGTCCAGGAAACCGCCCAGGCCCGCCGCGCCGGCCCTGATCCGGTCCCCGTCCGGCACGTCGGCCCAGCGTCCTTCGGGGACGCGGCGGATGCCGTCGCCGCCGTCGAGGAGGAACCGCCAGAACTCGTCCGGTCCGCGCACCCCGCCGGGGAAGCGGCATCCGACCCCGACGACGGCGACGGGTTCCGGGTCGGAGCCGTCGCCCGCGGCGGGCCCGGGGACGGTTTCCGCGTCGGAGGCGGGCCCGGGGGCGGTTTCCGCGTCGGAGGCGGGCCCGGGGGCGGTTTCCGCGTCGGAGGCGTCGTCGGCCTCGGAGGCCTCGGCGGCCAGCCGGCCCGCCAGCGCCGAGACGGTCGGGAAGCCGTAGGCGATGTCGACCGGCAGGTCCAGACCGAGGAGTTCGCCGAGCTCCCCGGACAGGGAGACCAGCTTCACCGAGGAGAGCCCGTATTCCCCGAAAGGCCGGTCGGTGTCCACCGAATTCCTGGGGACGTCCGCGTTCCGGGCCACCCAGTCGATGACCCAGTCGCGCAGCTCACGCTCCCGCGTTCCCATGGCGGCCACCTCCCGCGAACACGGACGAAGGGTCGGCGGAGAGTTCCGCGACCCGCTTTTCGAGCATCTCTCTGGCGGCTTTCTTGTCGTCTCCGGGAACAAGGTCGCGGGGCTGGACTCCCAGACCGTCGAGAAGCTCGTAGTACTCGTGCCGGAGTATCGATCCGACCAATGCGTCATGGTATTCGCCGTCGATGAAGAAGAAGTCCCGCAGAACTCCTTCCAACCGGATCGGGCCGTTGACGAATATCTGCACCATCTGCTTGTTGAACAGCCCCGTCATCAGGTGCACGCGGTGCGCGTTGCGCTGGTGGAAGAGGAGCTCCAGCAGCAGGTTCACGGATTCCACGCCGTAGCCCAGGCCCCACAGGTCGGGGGAGCCGACGACGTTGCCGACCTCGTAGCTGCCGGGGTAGGCGAGCTGCTGCCAGCTCACCCCGCCCACCGGCTCTCCGGAACCGTCCACGACCATCAGGTAGTTGAGGCCGTGCTTGGCCACGAGAGCCTCCATGTCCTCGGCGGTCAGGAACATCTGCCCGCCGGAGGAGTAGGTTGCCGCGACCGAGGACGACCACCGGGCGATGAGCTCGTAATCCTGCCTGCCCCTTATCGGGCGCAGCGAGACAAACTCTCCTTGCATTTCCCCACCCTTGTGATGCGGGAGCGGCGATGGCTCAGGCCGGAAATCCGTGTGTTTTCGGATGGCGCGTCTCCGTGGAGCCGCCGCCGGCCGGTCTTCGGGGAGCCGACGGGCAGCAGCGGTTCGGGGCACAGGAAAGCACGCCGGTCCGGTGGCCTGTCAAGCGGCGGGGAGCGCGGCGTACACGGATTCCCGGCAAGTGCCGTACTATCCGCACCGCGGAAGCGGATACCCACCCCCCGAGGCGCCCGTATTCACGGGTTCGGGGCTTTCTCCCGCCCTCAAGTGCCGTAGTCTCCGCGAATTCCCGTCACGAGTGTCGATGAATTGCGACCGGATCCGTTAGCGTCCCGGCCCAGGGACCGGCCGCGCACCGACAGGGCCGGTTTCCCGAATCGAACCGACGCTCCGGGGCGCCCCTGCCGCGCTCCGTCGAGCCGCTCCCGCAGACAGGGGCGTTGATCGCCGAGATGGAGATGACGTGCTGCCAGTGACGCGATGCGCCGCACCGGTCGGGTGCCACCCATGAGCTCCCTCGCCGAACACACCGCGCGGCCGACCGGGGCGCCGATCCGCCCGGACGCGTACGCCCGGCGGGCGGCCGAGGTCCTCCACGGCCTGGGGGTCCGGCCGGAGCACCGCGTGGCCCTCCACGCGGGCAACTCCGCCGAGTACGTGTGGGCCCTGCTGGGCCTGATGCGGCTGGGCGCGGGCGTGGTCCTCCTCGACCACCTCAGGTCCGCCCGGTCCGCCCAGGAGGCGGCGGCCCGGGTCCGCGCCGACCGGCTGCTCCGCGCGGACGTGTCGCCCGGGGACCCGGCGGGCCCGGTTCCCGTGCTCTCCCTCGCCGAGGTGGCGGACCGGGTGTACGAGCGGGACCCGGCGCCCCCGGCCGCCCCGCTCCCCCTCGACGCCTGGGAGGCCCGCGAGGACGCGCTGATCGCCTGGTCGTCCGGTTCCACCGGGGAGCCGAAGGCGATCGTGCGGTCCGGCCGCTCCGTCCTGGAGAACACCCGCCGCACGGTGGCGCGCATGGGCTACCGCGACTCGGACGTGCTGGCCCCCCTGCTGCCCTTCTCCCACCAGTACGGGTTCTCCCTCGTGCTGATCGCGCAGGTGACGGGGTGCGGCCTGCTGACGGCCCCCTACACCCGGCTCGACCGGGCCCTGGAGGCGGTCGGCGCGTACGCGGCGACGGTCGTGGACGCCACCCCCTCGGCCTTCCGCTCGCTGCTGAGGCTGCTGGAGCGGCGGCCCGCGCTGGCGGACGGGCTGCGCGGCGTGCGGATGTGGTGCACCGGCGGAGCGCCGCTGGACGACCGCCTGGCCCGCGACTTCCGCGCCGCGGTGGGCCTGCCGCTGCTGGACGGGTACGGCAGCACCGAACTCGGCAACGTGGCGCTGGCCGGCCCCGGCGCGCCCGGGGACTGCCTGCCGCTGGACGGCGTGGAGGTGTCGGTGCGCGACGAGGCCGGCCGCGCGCTCCCGCCCGGCCGGCCCGGCGAGGTGTGGGTCCGCACCCCCGATGTGATGCGGGGGCTCCTGGGGCCGGACGGGACGCTGTCGGAGCCGGCGGCCCCCGGTGAGTTCCGCACCCGCGACCTGGGCGTCCTCGACGCCCGGGGCGGCCTGCGGGTGCTGGGCCGGATGTCGGCGACGACCCGTCACGGCTACACGCTCTACCCCGCCCACCTGGCCCGCAAGGCCGAGCGGTGCGGCAGACCGGTCCACGTGGTGCCGGTCCGCGACGTGCGCGGCGGCTCCCGGCTGGTCTTCCTGGTGGAGGACCCGCGGCAGCGCCCCGCGAGCACCTGGTTCGCCGAGTTCGGGAAGGTCCTGGAGCCCTACGAGATGCCCAACCTCGTCCTGGTGCTCCCGGGCTTCCCGACGAACGGCAACAGCAAGACCGACGTGCCGGCGCTCGAGGAGCGGGCCCGACGGGCCCTGGCGAAAGGAGTTCACCAGTGAGCAGTGGGACGCCCCCGCGGGGCGGGGAGAGAGACGGGAGCCGGGGCCGGACCCGGGTCGTCGTCACCGGCCGCGGGGTCGTCTCCCCGCTCGGCGGAAGCTGGTCCGAGACCTGGGCCGCCCTGCTGGAGGGGCGCAGCGGCATCGGCCCGCTCACCGGGATGGAGACGGACGACCTCCCGGTGCGCATCGGCGGCGAGATCAAGGACTTCGACCCCGAGGCGTACCTCCCGCGCAAGACCGCCCGCCGGCTGGACCGCTCGGTGCAGCTGGCCATCGCCGCCGCCGACCAGGCCGTCCGGGACTCGGGGCTGGAGGTCACCCCGGAGTCGGCGACCCGTACGGCCGTGGTGCTCGGCTCCGCCAGCGGGCCGACGCGCACGGCCACGGCGGCGCACGAGGCGATGGTCACGCGCGGGCCGCGCGCGGTCAGCCCGTTCTTCTTCGCCGTCAGCGGCGTCGACAGCGCGGCGGGCGAGGTGTCCTTGCGCTTCGGCCTCCAGGGTCCGTCGACGTGCATGACCACCGCCTGCGCCACCGGCAGCACCTGCCTGGGCGAGGCGATGCGGATGATCCGCTTCGGTCTCGCGGACGTCGTGATCGCCGGCGGGGTCGACGACTCCCTCACCCGCATCGACGTCAACGGGGCGGCGATGACCCAGGCGCTCTCCCGCCGCAACGACGACCCCCAGAGGGCCTGCCGGCCCTTCGACACGGCACGCGACGGCTTCGTCATGAGCGCCGGCGCCGGTGTCGTGGTGTTGGAGAGCGAGGAGCACGCCCTGCGCCGGGGCGCCACGATCCACGGCGAGCTGGCGGGCTACGGCGCCACCACCGACGCCTTCCACGTGACCGCCCCGCACCCGGAGGGCATGCCGGCGCAGCGCGCCGCGCTCCAGGCCCTGGCGGAGGCGGGCCTGACCCCCGAGGACGTCGACTACGTCAACGCGCACGGCACCGGCACGCCGAAGAACGACAGCACCGAGATCAAGGTGATCCGGGGCGTCTTCGGCGACCGCGCCACGGAGATCCCGATCAGCTCGATCAAGAGCATGACGGGTCACATGCTCGGCGCGTCCGGCGCCGTCGAGGCCATCACCGCGCTGGAAGTGATCAAGACCGGCGAGGTCCCCCCGACCATCAACTGCGACGACCCGGAGGACCCCGAACTGGACTTCGTGCCGCACAAGGCGCGGACGCACCACGTGGACGTGGCCGTGAGCAACTCCTTCGGCTTCGGAGGGCACAACGCCGTGCTCGTGCTGCGGCGTTGGCAGCCGGCCGACTGATCAGCGACTGGATGGGATGGAAACAGTGGAGACAGTCCCCGCGGACACGGACGTGACCACCGCCGACCGCACGGCGCCGGGCGGCGCCGCCGGCGCCGGACCGGGTTCCGCCCCGGCCGTACCCGTCTTCCGGGCGCCCTACGACTGGCCCGCCATCGAGGAGTGCGTGCGCACCACGGGGGCGGCCATCGTGCCGGGGCTCGTCGACCGCTCCCTCGTCGACGCCTTCAACCGGGAACTCGACGAGTGGCTGGAGCGCAACCCCCGGCAGGCCGGTTCCAACACCGGCTCCGAGCTGTACGACAAGTTCCTCGGCCGCAAGACGCTGCGGGTGCACGGCGTCCCCGGCAAGATCAGGGCGTCCCACCCCCTGATCACGCACCCCGAGATCGTCGCCTGCATGCGGCGGATGATGAGCCACTGGTCCAACGAGATCCTGCTGAGCGTCGCCGAGCTGATCCAGATCGGTCCGCGGGAGTCGGCGCAGCTGATCCACCGCGACACCGGCTCCTGGTGGCCCCACCTGCCGCGGGAGGAGCACCCGTGGAACGTCAGCGCGATGGTGGCGCTGACGCCCTTCACCCACGAGACCGGGGCGACCCGCGTGGTGCCCGGGAGCTGCCGCTGGCCGCTGGACCGGCGTCCGCGCGGCGAGCAGATCGCGCGGGCGGTCATGGACCCGGGCGACGCCCTGATCTTCCGCGGCGACGTGCTGCACGGCGGCGGCGCGAACAAGACCAGGGACCAGGCCCGCCGCGGGCTGGCGCTGAGCTACTGCGCGGGCTGGCTGCGCCCGGTGGACAACAACATGCTGGCGGTCCCGCCGCGCATGGCCGCGGACCTCGACGACGAGCTGCTGGCCCTCCTGGGCTACGTCGCCCACGACGCGACCCACGTCGACGGCGGTCTGGTCGGCATGTACGACAACGGGGACCCGCTGGGCGCCCTGCGCCGCGGCGAACTCGGCTAGCGGTCCGGGCCCGTCGCGCCCGCCGGCCCGGGCCCGCGCGCCGTTCCCCGAGACGCCGTCCGACAGCAGGTGATCCGAGTTGAGGAGGAGACGTGTCCGAATCACCGGCAGACATGCCGCCGCCGCGCGGAACCGCGGCCGCGGTGATGGGACCGCCGGAAGGCGGTGAGGCCCCGCTCCGCGTCCGGGACGACCGGTTCGCGGAGGACTCCGCCGAGGTGCTGTGGCGCAACCGCGGGGAACTGGTCGACACACTGGTGACGATCGCCACGAGAACCGCGGCCGTCGACGAGATCGGGAACTCGCTGTCCGCGCTGCGCGGGGCCGGGCGGGAACTCGCCGCCCACCGGCCGCGCGCCATCGGCGAGTTGGGGGTCTTCCTGCCCTCGAACAACATCCTCTACTCGTACGTGCTGTTCGGGCTGATCCCGGCCCTGTACTCCGAGCGGATCGTGATGCGGCCGTCCCAGCGGGTCGCGGAGCAGGCCCGGGAGATCCACCGGATCATCGCCTCCGACCCCCTCTTCCGGGGGCGGCTGCCCGTCGAGATGGTCTCCGTGACCCAGCGGCAGTTCCTCGACCGGTGCGCCCGGTCCGAGGCGGTGGTCTTCAACGGACGCCCCGAGAACGCCTTCGACGTGGGGGGCCGGTTGTCGGACCGCACGCTCTTCCTGGCCTTCGGCTCCGGGCCCAACCCGGTCGTCGCGGGGCCGGAGTGCGACGTCAAGCGCGTCGCCGAGGACGTCCTGCGCACCCGCATGTACAACTCCGGCCAGGACTGCCTCTGCCCCGACGTCGTCTTCGCCCACGACGACGTGGCCGACGACCTGGTGACGGCGCTGCGGGAGGGTCTGGCCGCCGTGTCCGTCGGCCCCCTCGACGACCCGCGGACCACGGTGGCCCCGCTGAGCTACCCGGACGCGGTGGAGCAGACGGCCGGGTTCCTCGGCGCCCACGCCGGCCGGGTGGTCGCCGGCGGCCGGGTGGACCTCGCGACCGGGCTGGTCGAGCCCACCGTGCTGGACCTGCCCTGGGACCCGTCGTTCTCCCCGCCGGAGTTCTTCGCTCCTGTCGTCTGCGTGATGCGGTACTCCGCCGGGGAGGACGTCGCCCGCTGGCTGGACTCCCCGGCCGAGCGCCGACGCGGGATGTACGTCTCGGTGTACGGCGAGGACGCGGTGCGCGGTGCCCGCGCGGGCACCAGCGTGGTGCTGGAGGAGCGGACCGCGCTGGACGCGGAGAACGGCAACGAGCCCCTGGGCGGGTACGGGCCGGAGGCCAGTCACGTCCGGACGGGCGGGGCCACGGTGGCCCGGCCGCTGCTGCTGTCGGCGGAGCTCGGACCGGGCCGGGACCGGATCGCGGGGGAGCGCTGGTGAACGCGGTGAACCAGGCGGGCCCGGCGGCCCCCCGCACCCCGGGCCGTCCCGCCCGGGCCGGCTGCTGGCAGGCGGTGGCGCACACCCTCGCGGACGCCGGCGTGCGCATGGTGCTGGGCCTGCCCTCCGACGATCCCGGTCTGGTGGACGCCGCCTGCGCCCTGCCCGACCTGGAGGTGCGGATCGTCGGCGACCAGCGGATCGCCTCCTGCGCCGCCGCCGGATACGCGGTGGCCCGGCGGGAGCCGGTCGTCCTGGCCCTGAACTCGGGCCCCTCGTTCGCCAACGCCGTGGCCGGCCTGCTGGAGGCGGCGTCGCTGTCCGTCCCGCTGGTGGTGATCACCACCCGCGTCCCGGCGGAGCACATCGGGCAGGGCGCGTTCCAGTACCTGGAGCAGCGGCGCATGGTGGAGTCCCTGGCCGGCTGGACCCACCTGGTCGAGCGGCCGGAGCAGCTCGTGTGGGCCGTCCGCCGCGCCGTCCGGCTGGCCGTGGACGGCGGCCCCGCCCTGACCGTGCTGGAGATCGCCGACGAGGTGACGCGCTGCGAGGTGGAGCTGCCCCCGGCCGGTCCCCCGGTGCTCCCCCTGCGTTCGCTGCCGCCGGCGGCCGACCTCGACGCCGCGGCGTCCGCGCTGCGCGCCGCGCGCCGTCCCCTCGTCGTGGCGGGCGGGGGCACCCGCTGGTCGGACGTGCGCGGCCTGGGGGCCCTCGCCGACCTGCTCGCCTGCCCGGTGTTCACCACCGCCGCCGGACGCGGCGCCCTCGACGAGAACCACGAGCGGGCCTTCGGTCTCCTCGGCCTCTACACCACCCCGCCGGCCGGTGAACTCCTGGACGGCGCGGACACCCTGCTGCTCCTCGGCAGCCGGCTGGAGGAGACGGCCCGGATGGGCTGGGACTCCTGGCGGACCGCGCGGGTCGTCCAGGTCGATCCGCGGGCCGCCGCCTTCGGGGAGGGCTGCCCGGTGGAGTTCCCCCTGCTGGGCGACGCGGGCCTGGTCGTCGACGAACTCGTGGCCCGGCTCGCCGCCGAGCCGCCCGAGCCGGACGCCGCGTGGTCCGCGCTCCAGCGGCGCGTCGCCGGCGCCCAGTTCGAGCACGCCGCCGCGGACTTCGCGGCCTCCCCGGTGCGCGCGGTGCTGCGCGCCGCGGGGCGGGAACTGGGCGACGGGTTCACCCTGGTCCAGGAGAACGGGCTGCACGACATCTGGAGCTACCACTACCCGGTGCTCGCCCTCGGCCGGGAGTCCGCGGTGGTCTGCCCCGGCGAGCAGACCCTGATGGGTTTCGGTCTCGGCGCCGCGCTCGGTGCCGCGCTGGCCCGCCCGGACCGGCCGACGCTGCTGGTCACCGGCGACAGCGCCTTCCGGATGAGCGTGGGGGCGCTCGACGCCCTGCGCCGGCACGGCCTGGGCGTGATCGTGGTGGTCCTCGACAACGGGGGCTTCGGCTGGCCCCGGCGGCTGCGCGCCGGGCGGCCGGACGGCGTCCTGGCCACCACCGTCTGGGAGGCCGCCGCGCCCCCGGAGGAGATCGCGACCGCCTTCGGCGGCACGGGGGCCGTCGTCGACGGTCCGGAAGCACTGGCCGGGACGCTGCGGCAGGCCGCCGAACAGGCCCGGAAGGGGCGGTTCTCGGTCGTCCGCGTGCCGGTGCCGGACGACGACGTGCCGCTGGGGATCCGGGCCGCCGGCCACTGACCGCGCGGTTCCCCGCGGGACGGCCCGTTCGGTCGCCGGCGGCGGGAGGACCGGGAGATTCGAAGACCAGGAGGGACGCGATGGCGACAGGCCGCACCGCTCTGCCCCGGTGGCGGGGCTTCAACCTTCACCAGATGTTCTCGACCAGCTCCCGCTGGAACGAGCTGATGCCCATGGACGACCACCGGGTCAGCGAGGACGACTTCCGCTGGATGAGCGAGTGGGGGTTCGACTTCGCCCGGGTTCCGTTCTCCTACCTCCTCTTCGTCGGGGACGGGGAGCGCCGGCACTACCCCGAGGAGCGGCTGGCCATCCTGGACCGCGTCGTGGAGTACGGCGAGACCCACGGCGTGCACGTCTCGCTGAACCTGTGGCGGGCCCCGGGCCACACCAACTTCGGGTACCCGTACAACGAGCCGGAGCCCGGCACCCTGTGGGCGGACGACCCCTTCCGCTCCCGCGACCTGTTCGTCCACCTCTGGAAGGTCCTGGCCGAGCGCTACCGGGGCGTGCCCTCCGAGCGGCTGAGCTTCGACATCGTCAACGAGCCGCCGGCCACCGCGCTCGTGCCGGCCCTCGGGGACGACGACATCCTCGCGGTGTACGCCGCGGCGGTCGACGCGATCCGGGCCGTGGACCCCGACCGGCTGGTCCTCGTGGAGGGCCTGGACTGGGCCTACACCCCGGTCCCCGCCCAGTGGTGCGCCGAGCGCGGCGTGGCGCAGAGCCTCCACGCGTTCGCGCCGCTCGCCCTGTCCCACCACCGCTGCGAGTACTCCCCCCAGGGGCTGGACCTGACCGGCAATCCGCCCGCCTGGCCGATGGACCTGCCGCCCGCCCCCGGCGGGGCGGACGGGGCCGCCGAGCGGCTGATGCGGGAGCGGGGCGTCATCGGCGAGGCGCGCTGGGACCGCGACCGGCTCGCCGCCTCGCTCCGGCCCTGGCTCGACCTCGCCGACGCCGGGATCGGGGTGCACGCGGGCGAGACCGGCGCCCACAACAAGGTGCCGCACCACGTGGTGCTGCCCTGGCTGGACGACCTGCTGGGCCTGCTGACCGACCACGGCATCGGCTACGCGCTGTGGAACCTCCGCGGCCCGTTCGGAGTGCTCGACTCCGGCCGCTCCGACGTCGCGTACGAGGACTGGCACGGCCGGCTGCTGGACCGCGAGATGCTCCGCCTCCTGCAGAAGCACTGACACCGGCGCCGGCCGGCACCGACACAGACCACCGCACGGGAACCGAGAGGAGTTCAGCAGTGCAGACCGACACCGACCCGGCCGCCGTCGACGTGCGCGCGGACGGACTGGTGGCAAGGGTCCGGGAACTGGCCCGCACCTCCGGAGACGATCCGGCCGTCTCCTTCGCGGACTACGCGCGGGACCCCGACGGCCGGATCCGGACGATGACCTACGCCGAACTGGACCGCCGGGCCCGCGCGGTGGCCGCCGCCCTGCAGGCACGGGCCCCGGAGGGGTCCCGGGTCGCGGTGGTGTGCCCGCACGAGATCTCGTACGTGCTGGCCTTCCTGGGGTGCCTCTACGCGGGGCTGGTGGCCGTGCCGCTGCCCGCGCCCGACGTCCACCGCACCCGCGACCGGATCGGCTCCGTCCTGGCGGACGCCGAACCGGCGCTGGTGCTCACCACGGAGCGGACCGCGGACCGCGTCACCCCGCTGCTGGACGCGCTCCCCGAACGCCCCCGGCTCCTGGTCATCGACGAGCTCGCCGAGGAGGACGCCCGGCACTGGCGGGAGCCGCGGATCTCCGCCGGCTCCCTGGCGTACCTGCAGTACACCTCGGGGTCCACCGGCGCTCCCAGCGGGGTCCGCGTCACCCACGGCAATCTGGCCGCCAACGTGTGGCAGATCGCGAACGTCACCGTCTACCTCAAGCCGCGCAGCGCCATCGTCAGCTGGGTCCCGTTCTTCCACGACATGGGTCTGGTCATGGGGCTGGCCGTGCCGCTGGCCGCGGGCGTCCACTCGGTGCACCTGGGCCCGACCGACTTCATCCAGTCGCCCTACCGCTGGCTGCGGCTCGTCAGCGACTTCCGGGCGGTCTGGACCGGAGGGCCCAACTTCGCCTACGAGCTGTGCGTCGACCGGGTCTCCGAGGCGCAGAAGCGCACCCTGGACCTGAGCTGCCTGGAGGGCCTGGTCAACGGCAGCGAGACGGTGCGGCCGCACAGCATGGACCGGTTCAACCGGGCCTTCGCCTCCTGCGGGCTCCGCGAGGGGCTCGACGGCCCGTCCTACGGACTGGCGGAGGCGACGCTGGGCGTCACCGGACCGCCCGCCGAGAACAAGCCCGACCTGGTGCACTCCTTCGACCGCGCGGCGCTCGCGGACGGCAGGGTCGAGCCCCGCCCGGACGGCGCCCCGGCGAGCCGCCGGATGGTGGCCTGCGGGGTGCCCCTGGAGGACGTCCACATCAGGATCGTCGACCCGAACAGCCGCGTGGAGGCCGGGGAGGGCAGGGTCGGCGAGATCTGGGTCCAGGGCCCCAACGTCGCCGACGGCTACTGGCGCCGCCCCGAGCGCACCGAGGAGGTCTTCCGGGCCCGCTGCACCGGGCGCGACGGGGAGCCGGTGCTGGGGGAGTGGCTGCGCACCGGCGACCTGGGCTTCCTCCACGAGGGCCAGCTGTTCATCGCCGGGCGGCTGAAGGACCTGGTCATCGTCGGCGGCGGGAACCACGATCCCGCCGATGTGGAGGCCACCGTGCAGTCCGCGCTGGAGCCGCACGGCCTGGGCTCCGGGGGGACGGCGGTCTTCTCCGTCGACGCCGACGGCGGCGAGCGGGTCGTCGCGGTCGTCGAGATCAGGCGCCAGGAGGGCGTCGACGCGGACCGGGTCCGGGCCGACGTGCGCCGCGCGGTCTCCGACGGGCACGGCATCGCGCTGAGCGACGTCGTGCTGACCCCCTGGGGGGGCATCCCCCGCACCAGCAGCCGAAAGGTCCAGCGCGGCCTGTGCCGCGACCACTACGTGCGCGGCGAGTTGACCGCCCTCGGCGCGCAGCCCGTCGCAGCCCCGTGACGGGCCCCACCGCGCGGTCGTCCGGCAGTTCCGGCGCTCGAGGAACCTCGAAGCCGCCCACGTCCACGCAACCGTCCACATCCACGAAACCGTCGAGGAGAGAGTCGTCATGACCAACGAAGAAGTCTTCCGGAACCTCGCCATCGTCATCTCGGACGTGGCCTCCGTCGACCTGGAGGACATCGCTCCGGAGAAGTCCTTCATGGAGGACCTGGACATCGACTCCCTGGAGCTGGTGGAGCTCGGGGTGACGGTGGAGGAGAAGTTCTCCGTGAAGATCCCGGACGACGCGCTCGGCAGCCTGAAGACGGTCGGCGCCATGGCGGACTTCATCGCCGGGCAGCTGTAGGGGCCGCACGGGACCGCGGCCGGCACACGAGGGACGGGAGAGAGGATGGGAGAACCGATTCGTCCGGCGGAACCCCTCGCCCCGCGGGAGGACACGGTGGACCGCCTGTTCGGGCACCTGGTCGCGGACCCCTACCGCTGGCTGGAGGACGCATCCTCCGAGCGGACCGCGAAGTGGCTCCGCTTCCAGGAGGAGCGGTTCGACGCCGCCGTGCGCTCGCGCGGCGAGCGCCGGTCCTGGGAGAGGCTGGTGCGGTCGCTGGCCGGCGCGGGGGCGACCGACAGTCCCGTCTGGCGGGCGGACCGCTGCTTCTTCGAGGACCTGCGTCCCGGCCGGGAGCATCCGGTGCTGTGCGTCGCCGGCCCGGACGGGACGGCGCGGATCCTGGTCGACCCGGCGCGGCTCGCCCCCTCCGGCCGCACCGTCCTCGGTGCCTGGTCGCCGTCCCCCGACGGCTCCCTGCTGGCCTGCCAGCTGTCCTCCGACGGCCTGGAGGAGCCCCGTCTCCACGTGTTCGACGTGGAGACGGGGGACCTCGTCGAGGACCCGGTGGACCGCACCCGCGGCCCGGCGCCCGTCTGGGTGCCGGGCCGGTCCGGCTACTACTACGTGCGGCGGCCCGCGTCCGCCGGCGGGCCCGGGCTCCGGCGGCGGGTGCACTGGCACCGGCTCGGCACCGACCCGGACACGGACCCCGTCGTCTTCGAGGAGGAGACGGAGGGGAGCGTGTCGTACGGGCTGTCGGTCGACGAGCGCGGACACCGGCTGGCCCTCAGCGTCCGCTCCGGCGACCGGCCGGGCACCCGGCTGTGGCTCGCGGACCTGGCCCGCGGCCCGCTGGAGGCGCCCTCCTTCCGCCCGGTGCGGGCCGGCGAGGGCGCCGACTCCTCCCTGTGGGTCGACAGGGAGGGGACGGCCTGGGTGCTGACCGGCCACGGCGCCGACGGGCGGCGCCTGTGCGTCCTCGACCCCCGCGACCCCGACTCCGGCCTGCGCCAGGTGATCGGCGAGCGGGCCGGCGCGGTGCTCCAGGAGGTGGTGCCGGTCGACGGCCCGGACGACCGTCCGCTGCTCCTCGTCCTCTGGTCGCGGGAGGCGTGCGGCGAACTCACGCTGCACGACCGCGTGACGGGCAGCCTCGTGGACCGGGTCGCGCTGCCGGGGGCCGGGACGGTCTCCCGGCTGTCCGTGCGGCCCGGCGGCGGCCGGGAGGCCTGGTTCTGCTACACGGACTACGTCACGCCCCGGCACGTCCTGCGGTACGACGCGTCCGACGGCACGGTGGCCCCGTGGCCGGTTCCCGGCCGCGGCACCGGCCCGGTGCCGGACGGGGCGGCGGACGGCCGGGCGGCGGGGGTGACCACCCTGCGCGTCGAGTACCCCTCGAACGACGGGGTGCTGGTGACCATGGCCCTGGTCGTCCCGGACGACGCGCCGGACGGCACGGGCACGGGGGACGCCGTCCCGGGCCGGCCCCGCCCCGTGCTGATGCGCGGCTACGGCGGGTTCGGCGTCCAGGCGCGTCCGTACCACGGGCCGGAGGTCCTGGCCTGGGTCCGGTCGGGCGGCGTCTTCGCCGAGCCGCACATCCGCGGCGGCGGCGAGCGGGGGGAGAGCTGGCACCGCGCGGGCGCGCGGGAGTCCAAGCAGCAGTCCATCGACGACTTCCACGCGGCGGCCCGGTGGCTGGTCCGGCACGGTTGGACGACGCCCGACCGGCTGGCCGTCACCGGCACCTCCAACGGCGGTCTGCTGGTGTGCGCCGCCGCGGTGCAGCACCCGGAGCTGTACGGGGCGGTGAGCAGCGCGGCCCCGCTGCTCGACATGGTCCGCTACGAGCGGTTCGGGCTGGGCCCGGCCTGGGTGCACGAGTACGGCAGCGCGAGCGTCCCGGAGGAGTTGGACTGGCTGCTGGCCTACTCGCCGTACCACAACGTGTGCGAGGGCCTGCGGTACCCGGCCGTGCTCCTCTCGGCCTTCGACAACGACACCCGGGTCGATCCGCTGCACGCCCGCAAGATGTGCGCGGCCCTCCAGCACGCCGCCGTGAACCCCGGCGACGTGCTGCTGCGCCGGGAGGACCTGGGGCACGGCGCGCGGTCGCAGAGCAGCGCGATCGGGTTCGCCGCCGACGTGCTGACCTTCCTCGCGGCCGTCACCGGGCTGGAGCCCGCGACGCCGCCGGAGGCCGGACCCGGGGGCGCCGGGGGCTGAGGCGCCGCCTTCGGGGCCGCGCGCCGGACACGGCGACGGGCACCGGCCGGATCGGCCGGTGCCCGTCGCCGTGTCCGGCGCGCGTCAGACGCCGAACGCCTCCGGGAACCACAGCCGCGCGGCCGCGTCCCGCGCGACGAGGAACCCGACGATGGCCAGCACCCAGCCCGTGGCGCCGCCCGCCTTCTTCGAGACCCAGGCGTTCATGCGCTCCAGCAGCGGCTCCACCCGCGCCCGGGCCATCACCCGGGCGCCCAGCAGCGCCAGGGCCGGCACCACCATGACGGCGCAGTAGCCGGCCAGCAGCGCCACGACCGCGGCGCCGTCGAGACCGGAGGTGGTCAGCATGCCGATGGCGCCGAGGTACGGGAGCATGGTCGCCACCTCGACCAGCCCGGCCAGCAGCGCCAGCCCCACCATCCACCGGGCGGAGGAGCGGGCGCCGGCGCGCTCCTTCCACCGTCCGACGCCGCCGTCGCCCTTGCGCCGCTTGGGGTCGAAGCGGAAGCTCAGCGCGAACAGGCCGATGCCGAGGACGAGTTGGACCCACAGGGCGGCCTCGCCGTCCAGCGCCTCGCCGGCCGCGGAGAACAGCGTGCCGGCGCCGAGCACGACGAGCAGGCCGACGCCGAAGTAGAAGACCGCGATGGTGGTCAGGTAGACGAGGACCTTGCCGGCGTTGAACCGTGAGGGCGACAGCAGCAGCCACACGGGGATGAACAGGGTCCCCAGGCTGGTGCTGTCCAGCAGGGCCAGGCCGGCCAGCGACAGCAGCAACGCAGTGCTCAACGGTGTTCTCCTTGGTGGGGGTCGGGCTCGTCGTCGATGAGGCGGTCGAGGTACCGACGCAGCAGGTCCCGCACCCGCTCGGCGCTCATCAGCTCCGGCTCGACGGCACGCTGGACGGCCAGGCCGTCGGCGAAGGCGGCGAGCGCGAGCGCCTCGGCCTCGACGTCCCGGTCCGGGGGGAGCAGGCCGAGGCGCCGGGCGTGGGCGAGGGTCTCCCGGCACCGGTCGCGGATCTCGCGGGCGCCGGCCGCGTGGAGCTCCCGCAGCGCCGGGTGGAAAGCGGCACGGGCGAGGAAGGCCAGCCAGATCCTGGCTTCGGAGCCGGTCCCCTCGTCCGCTCCGGTGAGCACACCGAGCGCGAGCAGGAGCTGTTCCTTGAGACCGGCCCGGCGGTGGTCCTCCAGCACGGCCGCGATCCGGGCGTTCGTCAGCTCGCCGAGGTGGCGCACGGCGAAGAGCAGCAGTTCGTCCTTGCTGCGGAAGTACGTCTGCACCAGTCCGGTGGTGGCGCCGAGTTCGCGTGCGATGCGCGGGATGCTCGCGGCCTCCAGCCCCTCGGCCTCCACCACGCGCAGCAGGGCCCCGGCCACCTGACGACGTCGTTCCGCAGGGTCGGCATGACGTGGCACTCCGTTAGATTAAAGTCTTAATCCAACGGGGGTCAACGGCGTGGTCCCCGGCTCCGGGCGCCCCCTTCCGGGCCCGTCCCTCACGCCTCTCCACCGGTCCGCCCCTTCTCGAAGACCACGGGCAGGCTCCGCAGCGAGAGGATCCCGCCGAAGGGGTCGTACGCCTCGCGGGGAGCACCGTCCCCCTGCACGGTGACGCGCACACCGCGGTCCAGGAGCGCGTTCAGCGCGACGCGCGCCTCCATCCGGGCCAGCGGAGCGCCCAGGCAGAAGTGCACCCCGTGCCCGTATCCGAGGTGGGGGTTGGGTGTGCGCGTGATGTCGAACCGCTCCGGGGAGGCGAACACCGCCCCGTCGAAGTTGGCCGACGTCAGCCACACCACGACCACCGCGTCGGCCGGTATCCGATGCCCGGCCAGCTCGGTGTCGACGGCGCACCTGCGCACCACCCGCGAGAAGGGCGGCCGGTAGCGGACGACCTCCTCGATCGCCGAGGGCAGCAGGGACCGGTCGGCCGCCAGCCGCCCGACCACGTCGGGGAACTCGTCGAGGCACTGCGCCGCGCTGGTCAGCAGCGAGGTGGTGGTCACGTGGCCGCCCATCACGAAGAGCGTCACCACGCCGACGATCTCCTCGTCGCTCAGCCGCTCGCCGTCCACCTCCGCCCCGACCAGGCCGCTGATCAGGTCCGTGCCGGGCGTCTCGCGCCGCCGGCGCATCTCCGCGCGGAGGAAGCCGTCCACCTCCCCGGCGGTCCGGCCGATCTCCGCGAGGACCTCCGGCGACACGTCCAGGCCCGTGCGGTTCTGCGACAGCAGCCGGTCGGACCAGGTCCGCAGCTTCTCCCGGTGCTCCGGCTCCATGCCCAGCAGCTCGGCGATGACCTGCGTGGTCAGCCGGGACGCGAAGACCTCCATGTAGTCCACCACCTCGCCGGCCGGGACCTCGTCGAGGATCTCCTCCGCCAGCCGCGCGACCCTGGGCTCCAGGAGCGCGACGCTGCGCGGGGTGAACGCCCTGCCCACCAGGTTGCGGAACTTCCGGTGCCGTGGCGGGTCCATCAGCGCGAAGTTGCCGGTGGAGAAGATGGACAGCTCCTCCTCCGGCGCGGGGAACTCGCTGGAGAAGGTCTCGTGCGCGGTGACGACGTGCTTGGCCTCCTCGTACCCGAAGACGTGCCACACGCCCACCGCCTCGTCGAAGACCACCGTCTCGCCGGCCGCTCTCATCCGGTCGCCCCAGGCGAACAGTTCGTCGAACGGGCCCGTGGGCGGTGCGGTGGGGGCGGGGGACGGGGAGGGTCCGGACATGTCGGTCTCCTTGGGTCGCGTGGGGTGGACTGGACCGGCGCGGGTCAGGCGGGCACGTCGACGGCCCGGGGGCGCCCTCCCGGCGCGAACGACCGGAAGGCGTGGGCGAGGAGCGACAGGGTCGTGTGCCGGTACCAGCCGGTGACCGTGCGCACCTGGTACTCGTGCAGCCCGGCGTCGCTTCTGAGCGCGTCGAGGCACCGCCGTGCCGTCGCCTGCGCCCGCACCGCGCGGATGAATTCCGGGATGGCCGTGCCGGCCGGCCCGGAGCAGAGGAAGGACGCGGGCCGCTCGGACGGCGCCGGGTGGTGCGTCAGCAGCCACAGGGCGCGTTCGCCGGACGTCCTGCGCAGCCGTACGGTCTGCCAGGGAAGCGTGTTCAGGCCGGGCCCGGAGCCCCTCCGCCCCGGGGCGCGGAGGGGCTCGCCCGCCGTCCCCCGCGGCGCCAGCGCCGCCGCGTCGTCCGGCCGCAGTCTCAGGACGTAGGGCACGTTCAGGCCGTCCAGCCAGGTCCGCAGCTCCTCGTCCCACAGGTCGTCGTCGGGGACGGACACCCAGGGGGACCGCAGGCCGGACTCGAGCGCCCGGGCGATCATCCGCCGGCTCAGTCCCGCCTTCGCGGTGTACCCGGACCCCTCCGGGACCCCGTGGACTATGCCGGGGGTCCCACGGTCCAGCCATTCCCGGGGGAGATAGAGCTCCCGGTCGACGATTCCGGCGCCGCGTGCCGAGACGTGCCCGAGGAAGAGGCCGATCTGGCAGTTCTGCATGCGCCCGTGGCGGCTGGAGTACTGCCAGGCGACGCCCGCCGAGTGCCTGCCCTTCTTGACGAAGACCTCAGGGGAGACGACGAGCACTCCGTCACTCCCCTCCTCCCGGGTGTGCCGCATGACGTAGGTGCGCAGGTCGTCCCGGACGGCGTGCGGGTCCCACTTCGCGGTGCGCAGCAGCCGCTGCATCCCGTCGGGCCCCACCTCGCGCGCGTGGGAGGCGAGGGCGAAGGCGTTCTTGCGCTGGGCGTGGGACAGCAGTCCCTCCATGTACGCCACCACGCGCCGGCGCGGTTCCGCCCGGACGAACCGGTGCGAGATCAGTTCCGCTATCTCCTCCACACGCGCTCGCCTCCATTCCGCTCTCACTGGTCGGCCACAGGAATCACACCAGCGGAGGGGGGCCCACGCGATACGGAGGAAGAGGGAAAGGGGGGTAACCCTTGGGACTACGCCGGATCACCCCTCCCGACGACTCCGGCGGGTCCCGCGCGGTGCCCGCGGCGCGTTCCGGTTCGGGTCCGGTGCCCTCCGGGCCGGGCGGGCCCGCCCGGTGCGAGGGCGTCCGCGCGGGCGCCGGGACACGAAAGGGCCGCCGGTCACGGGGACCGGCGGCCGGCCCGGGAACCCCCGGGAGGGCTTCCCCGGGGCTTCCGGGGGACCGGGGCTCAGCCGGGCAGGGTGGCCCGGCCGTTCCAGCCGTCCCTGACGGCGAGGGCGGCCTCCACCCGGCTGTGCAGCCCGAGTTTCGCGAGCAACCGGCTGACGTGCGTCTTCACCGTGTTCTCGGACACCATGAGCTGCTGCGCGATCCGCGCGTTCGGCAGCCCCTGGCCGATGAAGGCGAGCACCTGCCGCTCACGGGGGGTCAGCAGGGCGGAGATCCGGTCGTCGGACGGTTCCGCCTCCCGGGCCGTCCGACGGCTGATCACCCGGGTGAGCGGTCTGATGATGGTCGGGTCCATGAACCCGTTCCCGCCGGCGATGAGCCGCACGGCGTTGTGCAGTTCCCGTGCCGTCGAGTCCATCGGCACGAACCCGACCGCTCCCGCCTCCAGCGCGCGCAGCAGCCTGCCGTCGAGCCGGGGCGGGGTGAGCAGGAGGACGTCGGCGGGTGTCCCGATCGTTTCCCTGATCGCCTCCGGTTCGCAGAACTCCCCGCTGCCGCCGTCCATCACCACGATGTCGGGACGGCAGAGCGCGGTGAGCCTCGTCATCTGGTGGCGGGTGGCCGCCTGCGCCACAACGGCCATGTCGCCCGCCGTCTGAAGGATCTGCACGATTCCCGTACGCGTGAGCCCCTCGGCATGCGCGACCAGCAGCTTGATCGTCATCCCCCGGTACCGCCTCTGCACATCGAACCTCAGATCGACACGGCCCAGACCCTAGCGACCGTCGATTTTCGGCCTCTTTTCGCGGCCTCCGGAAATCGAAAGCGAAGCAAAACAGGGCCGAAAGAGGACTTCGCTAGATTGCCGATCAAGGCCCGGCACCACCCACGAGGAGGACGTGATGCGCAGAACATGCGCCGCATTGGCCGTCGTCGGCAGCACCGTACTGCTGAGTCTGTCGCTCTCCGCCGGTTCCGCCGCCGCCCACGGCGGCGAGCCGGAACGTCCGCACGACCTGCCCTGGACCCTGCCGCTCCCCGACCTGCCCGCGCTCCCCCTGCCGGATCTTCCGGACATCGGCCCGGTGGACGTGGACGTCGACCTGGATCTGGACGTGGAGCTGGAGCCGGGCCCGGGGAAGGGGCTCGACGACCTTCCCTGGACGCGCTGAGCGCCGGGCCTCACCCGTCGAGCGCACCCGCCAGCAGGCTCGGGGGGACGGGCTCCCCCGGGCCGAATCCGCGGAGCACCTCCAGGAGCCGGCCGGTGCGCTCCGCCCACAGGCAGGCGGCCAGCGCGCGGAACTCCGCCCCGGCCGCCTCCAGCCGCTCCCGCGCCCCCTCCCCGCCCCGGACGGCCAGCGCGCAGGCCAGGTCCACGGTGACGCGGGCCTGCAGGAACCTGTCCTCCACGTCCCGCGCCGCCGACAGCGCCTCGGCGAGGGACGCCTCCGCCTCCACGGGGAGGCTCCGTCGCCACCGCGCCTCGCCCAGCACCCGCAGCCCGTGCGCCTCTCCGAGGCGATCCCCCTGCGCACGGGTCAGTTCGACCACCCGGTGGCCGGTCCGCTCGGCGTCCGACCACTCGCCCGCCCTGAGCAGCGCCTCGGAGAGCCGGTAGAGGTTCTGCGTCTCGCCGCGCAGCGAGTCGGCCTCGCGGCTGATCACGATGGCCTCGCGGGTCAGTGTGATGCTCAACTGCACGTCGCCGCGCTCCAGTTCGATCTGGGCGAGCAGTCCCAGGGCGTGCGCGCGCCCGGCGAGGTCCTCGGTGCCGGCGAACAGGCCGAGGGCCTCGCGGCAGTGCCGCGCCGCCCGGTCGAGATCGCCCGTGAACCGGGCGCACAGGGCGAGGTTGCGCAGCGTGATGGCACAGCCGTGCGTGTCGCCGGTCTTCTCCAGGGCGACCATCGCGTCCCGCAGGAACGATTCCGCCTCCTGGTGCCGCCGCTGGTAGAGCGCAGCCGCGCCCAGTGAGCGCAGCATGGTCCCGATGCCCGCCACGTCATCGGCCTCGCGGGCCGCCTCCAGCGCGCACTCGGCCACTCCCCGCCAGTCCTCGGGGTGGTCGCGCATCTCGTAGAGCGGTATGGCGCGGACCGCCAGGGCCCAGGCGGTCGCGGTGCGTCCGGACTGTGCGCACTGCCGGACCACGTCGGTGATGGCGAGCCGTTCGGACTCGAACCACTCGATGGGGTCGGGCACCAGCGCCTCGACGCGGTGGTCGGGGAGCTTCGCCACGAGGGTGTCCCGGAGCGGGGCGAGGTGCCCCCGTCCGCTCAGCCGCTCGTGCGCGTGGTCGGCCAGGGCGAGCCACATGCCGAACGCGCGGTCCAGGGCCGCCTCCCGCTCGGCCGGTGAGTCCTCCTCCTGGGCCCGCTCCCAGGCGAACAGCCGCAGCAGGTTCTGGAAGCGGAAGCGGGGCAGAGCGCTCGGAGGTCCGGGCTCCACTTCCAGCAGCTGCGCGTTGACCAGTTGTTCCATCAGGTCCTCGGCCTGCTCGACGTCCATGTCGAGCACCGCGGCCCCCACCCAGGCGGAGAAATCGGGTACGGCGAGGAGTCCGAGGCGGCGGTACATCCGGGCGGCGGCGAGCGGCAGTTCCCGGTAGCTGAGCCGGAAACCGGCCCGTACACCGCCGTGGTTGGGGCTCAGCAGGTCCAGCCGCCGGTGCCGGTCCTCCAGCCGGCTCACCAGCTGGGCCAGGGAGCGGTGCGGTTTGGTGGCCAGCTGCGCGCCGGCGATGCGCAGGGCGAGCGGCAGCCGGCCGCACAGGGTGACGAGGCGTTCCGCCATGTCGGGGTCCGCCGTGATGCGTCCGTGTCCGATGGTCGCGGCGAGCATCCGGACCGCCTCGTCGGGGGCGAGGGGCTTGAGGCCGATCCGCACCACCGCGTAGTCCCCGCAGAGGTACTCGAGCGAGTCCCTGCTGGTGACGAGCACGCAGCAGTCGCCGTCGCCCGGCAGCAGCGGCAGCACCTGGGCGAGCGACCGCACGTTGTCCAGCACGATCAGCGCCCGTCTGCCGTCCAGCACGCTGCGGTAGTAGGCGGCCCTCTCCTGGAGGTCGTCCGGGATCTGGGAGCTGGGCACGCCCAGGGCGCGCAGGAACCGCTCCAGGGCGCTCATCGGCGAGACGGGCTCCTCGTGCTCGTGGTAGCCGCGCATGTCGATGAAGAGGTTGCCGTCCGGGAAGTTCTGCGCGACGCGGTTGGCCCAGTGCACGGCCAGCGCCGTCTTGCCCACGCCGCTCACCCCGCTGAGCACCGCGATGGCCGGCGGCCGCTGCCCCTCCAGGACGTGCAGGAGCCGGTCCAGGGTGGCGATCTCCTCGGCGCGTCCGGTGAACGAGGCGGGCGAGGCCGGGAGCTGGGCGGGCGCGGCGGTGACGGTCGCCGCCGTACCGGTCCCGGGGTGCTGCCATCCGCTCGCGTCGGTCTCGTCGGACTCCTGCAGGATGCGGCGGTGGAGTTCCTGGAGCGCCTGTCCGAGCTCGATCCCCAGTTCCTCGATGAACACCCGGCGGCCCTCCCGGTAGGTCTCCAGGGCGTCGCCGCGCCGGCCGGAGCGCCTCTGGGCCTCCATGAGGTGGAGCCGGGCCTGTTCCCGCAGGGGGTACTTCTTGACGAGGTCGGTGAGCCTGGACACCACGGGGCGGTACTGGCCGAGCTGCAGTTGCAGCGCCGCGTACTCCTCGCTCACGTCGAGCCACGTCTCCGTCAGCCGGGCGGTGGCCTGTTCGACGCGGCCTCCGGAGAGACCGTCGAGGGCCGGGCCGTACCACATGGCGAGGGCCTGCTCGAAGGTCTGCGCCGCCTCGCCGAGCCGTCCCTCCCGCGCCTGGCGCCTGGCCTCGGCGGCCAGCGTCTCCATCTCCAGCAGGTCGAGCCGGTGGTCGCCCAGGTGGAGGATGTATCCGTTGGGCACGGTCTCTATCAGGGTGCCGGTGACGCCCGCGTCCCGGAAGATCCGGCGGAGCGCGGTCATGCAGATCGCTATCTGGTTACGGGCGGTCGCCGGCGGGGCGCCCTGCCAGACGGCCTCCGTCAGGGCCTCCACGGACACGGCCCGGTCCGGTGCGAGCAGCAGCATCGCCAGTACGGTGCGCTGCCGCGTGCCGCCCAGCCGGATGCGCTCTCCGTCCACCTCTGCCTGAAGCGGTCCGAGCACCTTGAAGGACAAGCGACACAACAGAAGTCCCCCCTGCCTCCAGCGGTCCACCGACCTCCACGGGTTCGAGACCCTGAGGGCTCCCCGAGGGACCGCATAGAGTTCGTCAAGAAATGGTCATGAATCGCCGACTTTCCGCATGACTTGACCAGGGGTCATGGACAATGCGCCGCCTGATCGCGCCAATCTTCACATGCACCGACGTCTCCCGCTTCACACGCTCCACACAACCTGCCAGATGACTGGCCCTGAGCCAATCATCGTTTTGTAAACGGATGATCACAGTCCGTGTGCACGCCGCGTGATTCCGGGTCCACTCCCCGGTTCTCCCTTGCACTTGCCGCTCTCCAAGTGCCGTGAATTCAACGGGAGTTCACTTGGGCGGACGTCCTGACGCCCCGTTGTCCGCCGCCGCCGTCCGGTTCCGCCGCGCCCCCGCTCCGGAGCTCCCCGGCACCCGGTGGCCGAAAGTCGACGTCCTGTCAACTTGCTTGCGTACTAGGGAAGTTGCTCCGGCTACCCGCCGGCCCCGGCACGGTGCCCGGCCTTCGCTTCGAGCGGACGGACCGACGGTCCACGGCCACGTCGGCCCGGAGCCGGCGCCCGGAGTCCGGACGCCGGCCCGGTGGCGCCCATCCGCCCGGCCGCGCGCCGATGTCCGCGGGGGAGATCCGGGCCAGGTGGTAGTCCAGCACCGCCTGCGCGTCCGCCGGTGAGCGGCGTCCGCGGAGGATGTCCACGCCCAGCCCCGTGACCCCCGCCACCAGCGGGTCGGCTCGTGCCGCCGGTCGATGCCCGGCGCCGTGCGCCCGGCCGCCCGGCCCGCCTCGACGATGTCCGCGACGAGCCGCTCCAGCGGCTGCCCGGCGGAGAGGAGGACCGCCGCGAGCGACGGACCGGTCAGGCTGCGGGCGTGGTACGCCTCGAACACCCGGAGGGCGAAGGTCTCCGCGGGCGCGGGACGGCGGCGACCGTCCCCGCCGGTCCGCCGGCCGAAGCGGACGCTGTGGAACCCGCCCTCCTGCCTCGCGGTTCCGCCCTCCGCGACCCGGTCGCCGCACAGCGCGCCGACCGTGTACCGCGCCGGGGGCCCCGGCCGCCGAGCGGCCGGCACGCTGGGCGGGCGGCAAGCGGACCGCCCGGGCGCGGCGGCCCGGACCACCCGAGCCGCCGCGCAACGGAACACACCGGGTGCCGGGCCGCCGGGCCTCCCGGCGGCCCGGCGGCTCAGCCGCCGAAGGAGAGCGGGATGTCCTTGTCGCGCAGCGCCTCGACGGCCGGCCCGTACATCCGGGTCTTGATCGTGCCGAGGGTGGCGCTCGCCTTGGACGTCAGCGATCCGGCGATCTCCAGGGCCGTGGCGCGGACGGCGTCCTCGGCCACCGCGCGGTCCACGATCCCCGCGGCGAGGGCGTCCCGGCCGCCGTAGCGGCGGGCGGTGACCATGGCCTCGTGGGCGGTCTGCGGGGCCAGGCGGGCCTGGATGAGCGCGGACATGCCCGGCGTGAAGGGGATGTGGATGTCGGCCTCGGGCAGGCACCAGTAGCCGCGGTCCTCGCGCATCACGCGGAAGTCGTGGGCCAGGGAGAACATCGCGCCGGCCGCGAAGGTGTGCCCCTGGAGGGCGGCCACGGTGACCACGGGCAGGGTCAGCGTCCGCGCCAGCAGCTCGTGGACGCTCGCGGCGTAGTCGTGGGCCCGGTCGGCGTGGGCGAAGAGCCAGTCGAGGTCGAGACCGTTGGAGTAGAACTTGCCGGTCGCCGTCGTGACCAGGGCGCGGGCGCCCTCGGCCCGCTCCACCTCGTCCAGGTGGGCGTTGACCGCGGCGATCCAGTCCGGGTGGAAGCGGTTCTCGCTGTCTCCGAGGTCGAGGACGAAGACGTCGTCCTGGCGCTCCAGTGTGGGCATGAGCAGCTCCTTCGGGCGGGGGGACGGCACCCGTCCGCTCGCCGCGGACAAGAACCTACCGGACAGTAACCATACGGGCGGCATCCTACCCAGCGGCCCCGGACTCCGCCCCCAGTGCGCGGAGGGACCGCTCGGTGAACTCGTCCAGGGGGTAGAACAGCTCGATCGCCAGCTCCGAGAGCGTCACATCGGCCGGGGCTCCGAACGTGGCCATGGTGCTGAACATCGACAGCTCGCCCAGCGGGGTGCGGACCCGCAGCGGCACCTGCACCGGACCCGGCGGGGCCGCCGGGTCCCCGCCGGTTCCCTCCTCGCCGGGAAGGGCCGGGTACCGGCGCACCTCCTCGTACAGGGCGCGCAGCTCCGCGTCGCCGGTGGCGTTGACCTGGCGGAGCAGCCGCTCCAGGAACAGGGACCGGACCTGGGCGAGGTTGGCCAGGCGCGGCGCCAGCCCCTCGGGGTGGAGCGTCAGGCGGAACACGTTCGGCCGCGGCTCCAGCAGGCGGGGCGGGACGCCCGTCATGAGGACGGACATGGCCCGGTTGCCGGTCACCACGTCCCAGCGGCGGTCGACCACCACCGCCGGGTACGGCTCGTGGGCGGTCAGCATCGTCTCCAGCGCGGCGCGGACCGACGCCATGCCCTCGTCGTCCAGGCCGCTCTCCCGGTACTCCGGCGCGTGGCCGGCGGCCAGCAGCAGGGTGTTGCGCTCGCGCAGGGGGACGTCCAGGGCCGCGGACAGGCGGAGCACCATCGCCCGGCTCGGGCGGGCGCGGCCGGTCTCCACGCAGGACAGGTGGCGCGGCGAGGTGTCCGCCAGGTGGGCCAGGTCGAGCTGGCTGAGCCTGCGGCGGCGGCGCCACTCCCGCAGCAGGGCCCCCACGCGCGACGTCCGTTCCGCGTCCATGGCCGGGAGGGTAGCCGTCCGGCGGTCGCGGCGGCCATGACCCCGGAGGTCATTGAGTCCATGCCCCCGGCGGTGCCACCGTGGCCGCGACCGCCCCCACGGAGCGAGGAGACCCGTATGAGCGCCCGTACGACCACCGCACCCGCCGCCCGGCGTCCGGCCGGGGAAGGCCCCGCACCGGACGCCCTGCTGCGCACCGTCCTGCGGGTCGACGGGTGGAGCACCGCCCTCTTCGGCGTCGTCCTGCTGGCCGGGGGCGGGCTGCTGGACGGCCCGCTGGGCCTGCCCCTCGCCTGGTCCGTCCCGTTCGGGGTCGCCATGCTGGGCGGGGCCGCCGCGCTGGGTCTGATCGCCGGATACCCGCGGATCCCGCCGCGCCTGTCCGCGGCCGTCGTCGCGGGCAACGCGCTGTCCTGCGCGGCCCTGCTGATCCTCACGTTCTCGGGCGCGCTGCCGCTCACCGGCCCGGGCACCGCGTTCATGCTGACCGGAGCGGCGGTGGTCGCGGTCTACGCCGGGCTGGAGTACGCGGGACGGCGCCGGCTGGAGGACGCCGGGCTCTGACGCGCGGCCGGCGAGGGGACGCGCACACCCCGGCGGGACGCGCGCACCCCGGCTGGAGGTGCATAGCCCCGCCCGGACGAGGAACCGGTCCACTCGACCCTCCGGCACACCACGCCGGGCAGCCGCCCGGCCGGCAGGAACGAGGAGACCCCATGGGGCGGAGCCAGGATCCGGCGGAGGAGCGGCGCCTGCCCGACACCCGCCCGGACGCCGGGACGGAGGCGGTCGACGACCGGCTCCGCACGCTGGTGCGCGCCCAGGAACGGCTGCGGAGCCTGCTGGACGCCGTCATGTCCATCAGCCGGGAACTGGAGCTCCCCGTGGTGCTGCGCCGCATCGTCGCCGCCGCGATGGAGCTGGTCGACGCCCGCTACGGGGCGCTCGGCGTGCTGGACGAGGAGAAGAGGGAGCTGGCGCAGTTCATCCCCGTGGGGCTGGGCGAGGACGAGGAGGCGGCGCTGGAGGGCGTCGAACTGCCCCGGGGGCACGGCCTGCTCGGACACCTGATCCGCAACCCCGAGCCCCTGCGGGTGGAGAGCATCTCCGCCCACCCCCACTCGACCGGCTTCCCACCCGGACACCCGCCCATGCGCACCCTGCTCGGCGTCGCGATCAGCGTGCGGGGCGAGATCTACGGGGACCTGTACCTGTCGGACAAGCGGAGCGGACGGCCCTTCGACGCGCTGGACGAGGACATCGTCGTCGCCCTGGCCGGCGCCGCGGGGGTGGCCATCGAGAACGCGCGGCTGTTCGAGCAGGTCCGCGCCGGCGCCGAGAACTTCCAGCGCATGCTGCTCCCCCGGCTGCCCGACCTGCGCCCGTTCACCGGCGCCGCCGTCTACCGTCCGGCGGCCGCCCCCGCGCAGCTCGGCGGCGACTGGTACGACGCCATCCTGCTGCCCGACGACGCCTGCGCCGCCGTCATCGGCGACGTCGTCGGGCACGACCTGAGGGCCGCGGCCACCATGGCCCAGACCCGCAACATGCTCCGCGCGCTGCTCTACGACCGGCGCAGCCCGCCCAGCCTGGTCCTCGCCCGGCTCGACCAGACCCTCCACGCGGTCGCCGACAGCTCCGTGACCACCGCCTGCCTCACCCGTGTCGAACCCGGCGACGGGGGCTGGACGCTGCGCTGGAGCACCGCCGGGCACCTGCCGCCCCTGCTGGTCAGTCCGGACGGCCGGGCGGAGTACCTCCACGCCGACCCCGGCCTCCCCCTCGGCGTCGACCCCGGGCAGCCCCGGCCCGACCACACCCGCCCCCTGCCGGAGGACAGCACCGTGGTCCTCTTCACCGACGGGCTGGTCGAGCACCCCGCCCGGCCCATCGACGCGTGCATGGACGAGCTCGCCCGGACCGCCGCCGCCCACGCCGGCCTGCCCCCGGACGAGCTGTGCCGCGCCCTGGCCGACAACCACACCGGCGACGGCCACGACGACATCGCCGTCCTCGCCCTGCGCGTCCCCGCCCGCCGGCCCTGACCCCGCGCGGCGGGACCGGGGACGCACCGGGGGCACACCGGGGACACGCGGTCACGGCTGCGGCGCCGCCAGCATCCCCCAGGAGGTGTCCGTGACGGTGCCGTCCGGCGCGAAGAACACCCGCACCTCGTACAGGCCCGCCACACCGCTGAGGAAGTCCGGCTCGCCGTGGTGCCACACCTGCATGCCCGCCCGCTCGAAGTAGGCCGCGGCCGCCTCGCGCATCACCCGGGGACGGTCCTCCGGCGGGGTGAGACCCTGGAGCCAGCCCGCGCCCGCCCGGATCTCCTCGGCGGCGGCCTCGGGATCGACGGCCGGAACGGGCAGGCGCGGGTCCGCGACGGCCAGGAACCGGTTGCCGAGCGAGGTGAGGACCAGGCCGGAGACGCGGGCGCCGGCGCGGGCCAGGGACACCGCGACGGACTCGGGCGCCGCGTACGGGGACAGGTCGAAGCGGTCGGTCAGCTCGGGCAGGACGGCGCCGTCCGGCAGCCCGGCCGCCCGGCGCAGCGCCTCGCGGACGTCCTCGGTCCCCGGAGCCCACTCGAACCAGCGCTCCTCCAGGTCGTACCGGGCCAGCGGACGGCATGCCAGCCCGCCGCCGGGGAAGAGCAGCTGCCCCGTCGCCCCGTCCCACGCCGGGGCGCGGCCGTCGAAGGCCAGGTACCGGCCGGCGTACTCGACCATCCCCCGCGTCTCACGGAGCGAGAAGGCGATCTCGCGCGCCACCACCGGCAGCAGCGCCGCCGGGAACAGCAGGCTGGGGGCCCGGGGATCGGGCCTCGGGTCGACCAGCCGCTGCTCGGGCCCGGCCGCGGAGACCGGGACCCCGCCGTCCGGGCCGGTGACCTCCACCGCCGTGACCCCGCCGCCGTCCAGCCACACCGTGACGCGGTCGCCGTGGGGCAGCGTCCCCACCACCGTTCCCGGCCCGTACTCGGGCTCGACGCCGTGCCGGGCGAACCAGCCCTCCACCGCCTTCAGCGGCGGGCCGGGCAGCATCGCGGGCCCGCTCCGCAGCGCGTGGGCCAGACGCGCGGGACGCGGCTCGGCCCGCGGCACGGCGGGGTCGTCGACGACGAGGAAGGCCCAGCCCCGCTCGTTGACGGCCGTCACCGCGGCGCCGCGCCCGTCGAGCAGCCCCATGCAGATCAGCAGCAGGTGGTCGGCGGCCAGCCGGGCGTCGGGGAAGCCGTTGAGGTCCAGCAGGGGCTTGGTGAGTTCGGGGATCCCCTGGCGCTCGCCGATCGCCCGCAGTTCGCGCGAGGCGACGGCGCCCGGGGTGTCGGCTATGCCGTTGTTGGCCCAGGCCCACAGCCAGGTGCCATCGGCGGCGTAGCTGGCGACGAGCTGACCGGACAGGGCCAGGCCGGCCCGCCCGACCATGGGGACCTCCAGGTCGAACCGGGTCGGACCGCGCGGTACGAGCCGGTCGAACAGGTCGATCTGTTCGACGGTCCAGGCGAGGTTGGGGCGGGCCAGCGCGAGCAGTTCACCGCTGAAGGAGTCGGGGAGCGTCATGGTGGCAATCATGGTCGGGTACCGGTGTACAAAGATCGGGACTCGTCCACAACTATCGCCGGTTCCACGCGGATCGGGCTCCTCCGGCCGGTCCCGCGCCGGTTCCGCGCCGGTCCCGCGGCCTCCGGCGGAAGACCCGGGCGGCGCACCGGTAGGGTGCGCGGCGTGGAGCGTCTGTACGAGGCCGCCGTCCGGCTGGCGCTCGGCGAGCAGCCCGCCGAGGAGCTGCCCATGGTGGCGGCCGGGGCCCTGGCGCGCGGTGTGGACGGTCCCGCGCTGCGCGCCCTGGCCGGGCTGTCGCGGCACGACCCGTCGGTCGAGCTCTTCCGGGAGGCGATGGACGAGCTGGGCGCACCCGTCCCCGCACCCCGGGAGGCCCGGCTGTGGCGGATGCGGCGGACCGCGGAGGCCGCCGTCGCGGGGCGGCGCGGCCCGCGTCCGGCGAGCGACGAGATCTACTGGAGCGCCTGCCGGCTGGACCGCTCCCCCTTCGCCGTGGAGGTGACCGACCGCTTCCTCGGCCTGTGCCTCGCGTGGGACGAGCACCCCGCGGAGAGACCCGCCGTCGAGGAGGCCATGCGGGAGGCGTTCCGCGACCTCCTGCGCCGCCTCCCGCCCGGCCCGGGGCCCGGGCACGGCAGGGCGGCCGGGTGACCGGGCGGGCCGTCAGCCCCGCAGTCCGCCGAGCCGTCCCTCCAGCAGCACCAGCAGCTCGGAGAGGATGGCCGAGAGCTCGGACCGCTGCGCGTCGGTGAGGCCGGACAGCAGCTCGGCCTCGTACGCGAGCTGCGCGGGCAGCAGCCGGTCGATGAGTTCACGGCCCCCGGCGGTGAGCGAGAGCTCGGAGACGCGGCGGTCCCGGGCGCTGGTGCGGCGCGCCACGAGTCCCCGCTCCTCCAGCAGGCGGAGCCGCTTGGTGACCGCCGCGCCCGACGCGAACGTCTCGCGGGCGATCTGCCCCGGCGTCATCTCGCGGTCCTCCCGCCGCAGCGTGACGAGGACGTCGAACTCCGGCCGCGTCAGCCCCTCCCGGACCAGCGGCGCCTCCTCCGCCTGCTGGAGGAGGGCGACACAGCGGTTGAGGCGGCCGACCACGGCCATGGGCGCCGTGTCGAAATCGGGGCGGACCCGCCGCCACTGCGCCAGGACACGCGCGACGATGTCCCCGGCGCCCGCCCCGGCCTCCGCTCCGGCGCCGTCCCTCGCACCGTCCCCCGCACCCTCCCCGGCGCCGTGCCTCGCGTCCCCGGCGTCCCTGCCGTCCTCCGCCGCCACGTGGTGCTCCTCCCGGTCCGTGTCCGCGGTCAATTCTGCCGCCCGGCCGGGACCGGCACGCGGGGAGCGTCCAGCCGGCGCCGCAGCTCCGCGAGCGCCAGGTGCCCCTCCCGCTCGGCGGCTGCGACCCGCTCCCGGGGCAGGGGGCGCAGCCACCACTCGCCCGAGGCGGTCTCCGCCGCGTCGCGCAGCTCCACCAGTGCGGTCGCGAGCCGGCCGGCGGCCCGGACCGCCTCCCGCCTCGCCCCGGGGGCGCCGGTGATCGGGCGGCGGGCGTCCTCGCACGCCCGCTCCACCTGCCGCACGGCCTCCTCCAGCCGCCCGCCGGTACGGCGGTTGGCCACCGCCAGGCACACCAGCAGCCCCAGGGCCGCGCCCAGCAGGGTGTCGACCAGCCGGTCGCCGATCAGCTCCCCGGCCGGGCGCCTCTGCCCGAACTCGGTCAGCAGCAGCGCCAGGGAGGTGACGCAGACGGTGCCGAGCCAGTAGTTCCGGGGGATGAGGGCCTCGGCCCCGACCTGCGCCAGGGCCACCAGCAGGATCAGGGCCAGGTCGCCGGTCCGCAACAGCGGCAGCACCAGGGCGAAGACCAGCAGCCCGGGAAGGGTGCCGAGGACGCGCTGCGCGGCGCGCTGCCAGGACAGGACGGTGTTCGCCTGGAAGACGGACGCCGCCACCACCACCGCCCAGTACGGGTGGCCGACGCCCAGCGCCAGCGACGCCCAGCCCGCCAGGGCGCAGCCGACGGCCACCCGCAGGCCGATCGGCAGCAGCGGGGAACCGGGGCGCAGCCGCCCCAGCACGGCCCGCGCGCCGCGCGGCCGGTGCGCGGCCCGCTCGACGGCGGCGCGGGCCGGCTCGCCGTCCCGCACGGGGGCGAGCGCCGCCCGGGGCAGCGGCCGGTTCCTGCGCAGGTCGTGCGCCCAGACGGCCAGACGTCCGGCCTCCGCCTCGGCCGCCGGGCCCGCCGGGTCGTCCACCGTCAACGACTCGGCGTGCGCCAGGAGGCGTTCGAGGCCGGCGCGGGACGCGGCCGGGGACCGTCCGCCGGCCAGGAAGAGCGTGTGCCACGCGGCGTCGGCCGCGGCGGCGGCCTGCCGGCGGGCCCGCCGCCGGGCCGCGGCGTCCCCGGCGGGCGTGCGCAGCAGCGCGGCCGCGGCCTCCAGCGCCCGCGCGGTGGCGATGCGCTCCGGCCCGTGGGGCCGCACCAGGCCGGGCGCCATGCCGACCAGCCAGGCCACCACGCCGCCGGCCAGCGCCAGCGCCAGGTGGAACGGCACGTCGGGCAGCCGCTCGGGGAGGAAGAAGCCGGATGCGGCGACGAAGGTGAAAATCAGGTTGCCGGGCGGCCCGATGCGCGTGGCGTCGCAGAGCACCTTGTGCACGGCGGCGACCAGCGCGGCGCCCAGCACCAGCAGCGGGCCCGAGTCGGTCAGCGCCGCGGCGGTCAGCGCCGTGCCGAAGCCCGCGAGCATGCCGGCGACCACCCACGCCAGCGTCCTCGCCCGGGCGGCGTACGGGAGGCCGTGGGCGTACAGCGCGCACATCGAGCCGGCGGAGACGTAGAGGGCCAGGTCGAGGTGGCCGACGGCGAGCAGCACGAGCTGGGGGACGGCCAGGGCGGTGGCCGCGCTGAACGCCGGTTTGTGCCAGACGTCGCTCCCCTTGTTCAGCCGTAGGACGCCGCGTACGGGCAGGGGGCGTATGCGCCCGCCGGACGGGACCGGCGCCCCCGCGGGCGCTTCCAGGACGGCCTCACAGTACTTCACCCGTAAAATGTTAACGCATGTTTTACCAGTAAAATGAGTGCGCGGGCCCATGTGCCACGATCGCGCCATGCCGTTCGACCACAACGACCACTACCACCGGCTGCTGCTGCGCCAACTGCCCCACGGCTGCCGCACGGCCCTGGACGTCGGCTGCGGCACCGGGCGCTTCGCGCGGCGGCTCGCGGAGCGGGGCATCGAGGTCGACGCGATCGACCCCTCGGCGGAGGTGATCGACGCCGCCCGCGCGCTGTCGCCCGGCCCCGGCGGCGGCCGTCCCGCGCCGCGCTTCCGCCGGGCGGACGTCACCCGCACCGTCCTGCCCCGGGAGCACTACGACTTCGTGTCCTGCCTGGCGAGCCTCCACCACATGCCGTTCGGCACGGTCGCCGCGCTCCGGGACGCCCTGGCGCCCGGCGGCGTCCTGGCCGTCCTGGGGTGCTATCCGGAGGTCTCCGCCGCGGACCGGGCCTGGAGTCTGGCCGCCGTGCCGGCCAACGCGGCGGCCAGACTCGCGGTCGCGGTCGGCGAGCGGGTCCGGCCGTCCCGCGGCGGACCCGGCCGTTTCACCGGCGTCCGGACGCCTTCCGTCCGGGCGCCGGTGAAGCGGCCGGAGATGCCGCTGGAGGAGGTGCGGCGGGAGGCCGCCGCCCTGCTTCCCGGCTCGACCCTGCGCAGGCTCCTCTTCTGGAGGTACCTGCTGGTCTACCGCAAGCCCGGCGGCCGCTGAGACGGGCCGCCGGGCGCGGCGGCTCAGGAGAAGTTCACGTCGCTGCAGATGTAGTACACCTGGTCCGCGTGCGAGGCCTTCCAGATCGTGTACACGACGTGGTGGCCACTGCGGCCGGGAGCGCTGACGGGCACCTTGATGTCGGAGGCGGGCGCGTAGCGGCCGGTCGTCTTGATCAGCTCCAGGTCGCCCCAGCCCAGCCGCTGGGTGGTGGGGTCGAAGCCCTGCCGGGTGACGTAGATCTGGAGGTAGTCCGCGCCGTGGAGGGCCTGGTCGCGCAGGTGCACGGTGAAGTCGCGGCCGACGTTCGTCTTCTTCCACGGGCCGGGGACGTCCATCGACTTGTAGCGGCCGTCCGCGGTGTGGCCCGCGCTGCAGAGCTGCCCGTCCGGGACGAACGCCCGGTGGTTGCCGCCGACGTTGTCCCGGTACAGGCCGTTCCAGTTCCACATGGCGTTGGTGTCGTCCTGCCACGCCTGCCAGCACATGGGGTCCTGCTCCCGCATGGCCGGGTTCTGGAAGTCGCTGCCCCAGCGGGCCCAGCAGCCGTAGTTCCGGGACGCGGGGTCGATGACCGACCCGTGGGCGGACGCGGTGTCGGTCCAGGGCATCAGCCCGACCACGACGGCGGCCAGCACGGCGAGCGCCCGGAGCGCCCACCGGGGCGCTAAGGCATGATCATGACAATACATGGGGGGATCTCCTGCTCGTCCAAGAATGCGGGGGGACACCTGGGAGCGCTCCCAGGTACTACGGGCGCGTTACCCGCACCCATACCGCCTAAACACATTCGACAGGAATTCGACAGAAATCCACGCCACGGATCACTCCGGTGCCACCGGAAGCCGCACCCGGAGCGGACGGGCGCGGCCCTCACCCCCGAACGCGGCTCGCGTCCGCTCCCAGTAGGTCCGCCAGGGCCGGGTGGACGCGGCCCGGGTCGATCGTCGTGATCACGTAACGCGCGACGCCCGCCACCGTGAACGGGTCCTCGGCGGCGATCCGCTCGGCCGTCGCCCGGTCGACGCCGCACGCCACGATCGCGCCCCCTCGGTCGGCGGGCACCGTCTGCCCGGAGGCCAGGAACACGCCCTTCCCGTGCCAGTGCTCCAGGTACTCCACGTGCGCGGCGACGAACGGCGCCGCCGCCTCCTCCGACTCCGTGTACTCCACTGTCATCAGGTGCAGCATCCGCCCACCTTAAGCAGGCGATTCCCGCCCTACCGCCCCCGGTAGAGACGGTCGGGGCCGACGAGCACCACGTCCCCCCTCGCCTCCGCCTCCCGGAGCGCGGGGGTGAAGCCCGCGCCGCCGTAGCAGGCGGGCCGGGCGCGGGCGGTGTCCTCTCCGCGGGCGGCGAGGAGGTCGAGGAGCCGGCGGAGCCGCTCCAGGTGGGGCAGGTCCATGGTCTCGTTCCAGCATGCCGAGCCGACCGACAGCAGCGCCCCGGGCCGGTCGCCCGTACGGGCACCGCGCACCACGACCTCCGCGTCGGCGGCGGCGCCCGGCTCCGGGCGGGACAGCGAGCCGTGGGACGCCGTGAAGGGCTCCGCGCCGAAGGTGTCCGGGGCCGCGAACCCCACGGCCCACTCGCGGCAGACCTGGGCGAAGTGCGGTGCCGCCACCGCCGTGTCGAAGAGGGCGCGCGCCCGCCGCCAGACGTCGGCGGCGTCCTCCTGCTCCAGCTCCGAGCGCCGCGGCCAGACGACCGCGTGCTCGAAGGCGAGCAGCGGCTCGGCGATCCGGAGCCGGGTCAGGCCGGGGCGGAAGGCGTCGGGTTCGCAGCTCAGCAGGGCGCGTGCCCGCAGCAGTTCCAGGCAGCGGGAGACGTCGGCCAGGCCGGTGTCCAGGTGGCCGGCGACGCCGCCGGCGGTGGTGCGGCCCAGGGCCACGGCCGCGAGCGCGGAGTGGCACAGCGCGCGGTCCGGGTGGTCCGTCTCCTCCTGGAGGAGGTGCTGCGCCTCCCAGAAGACCGGTGTGCGGGGATCCAGGACCGTCCTGCACACCCAGGCGTCGAAGTCGTCCGGACCGGCCGGCGCGTCGCCCCGGACGAGGTCCCGCCGGTACGCGGGGGTGCCTCCCGCGATCGCGTGGACGCGGAGCGCCAGGCGGGGGTCGCCGATGCCCCAGAACTCCGCGGCCCGCCGGAAGTCCAGCGGGCGCACCTCCAGTTCCAGGTCCGCGAGCCCGTGCAGCGGCGAGGGACGGCTGAACAGCCGGCGCATCACCGGCAGGTCGCTGCCGCACAGCAGCAGGCGCGCGCGGTTGCCACGCCCCTCGTCGCGTAGGCGCCGGTAGGCGCCGTGGACGGCGGAGGGCAGCGCGGGGCACTGCCGCACCAGGTGCGGGAACTCGTCGACGACGACCGGCAGCGGGCGCCGGTCCCCCAGTGCCAGCAGGGCGTCGACGGCCTCCTCCCAGGTCCGGGGGCGGTCCGTCGAGGCCGTGCCGGTGTGGAGGGCGAGCCGGTCGCCCAGGCGGTTCAGGGACTCCGCGCCGGCCGCCTCCTGCGCACCGAAGTAGAAGCCGTCCAGGGACCTGGTGAGCGCTTCCAGCAGGTACGTCTTCCCCTGCCGGAGCCGTCCCGTCACGACGCCGAGGCCGGGCGCGGGCCGGGGGTCGCGGGTGAACACGGTGAGGGCCTCCCACTCGGTGTCGCGGTCGAAGACCGCGGCCGGTTTCGCCGTGTCCGGCCCGGTGCGCCGGAGGACGTCGGTTCGCGACATGGGCCGCTCCCCTCGCTCGGTGTCCCTTCCCCGTGTCCCTCTCCTTCCACCATCGCACCGCAGCGCGCCGCACGGCGCGCTGCGCGGACGGCCCCGCGGGGCGACGATGGGGGCACGGGCCGCAGAGGCGGGAGTCCCGCGGAGGTGCTGGACCATGACGCGACCGGAACGCGCTGCTCCGCGCGGCGGGCACCGCGGTGTGCCGCACACCGCCGACGTCCGGGTGGAGGCGTGGGCCCCGACCCGCGAGGAGTGCCTGGCGCAGGCCCTGCGCGGGGCCTGCGAGACGTTCCTGGACCTGGCGGACGCGCGGGCCGTCCGCCGACGGGACGTCGAGGTGCGGGCGGACACGGACGAGGACCTGCTGGTGGCCCTGCTCGACGAGGTCGTGTACCGGCTCGACGCCGACGGGGAGGTGCCGGTCGGCGTGGATCTGGAGCCCGTTCCCGGCGGCCTGCGGGCCGGGCTGGACATGGCCGACGCCGACACGCTCCCGGTGACGGGGGCCGCGCCGAAGGCGGTCACGCTGCACGGGCTGCGCTTCGCGGGCGGCCCGGAGGGTTGGGCGTGTTCGGTGACGCTCGACGTCTGAGACCTCCGGCAGGCAGCCGGTGCCGTGACCGGCGGAGCGGTCGGCCCCGGCACTTCGCGGACGGCCGGGACCTCGCGGACCGCTCCGGCTGCCGCTCTCCCCCGCCCGCAATACCCTGGACAGCAGAGCGGGGCAAAAGTCTGCATTCCACGCATACGGAACATGCGGGCCGTGTTCCCGGTGCGCCGGCCGCTCGACGTCCCACAACCTCATCCCGCGGGGGAGACACCATGTCCACCACGCACACGGCCGAGTTCGAGCACGTCATCCACACGGCGAACATCTGGGTGAAGGCGGTGGCGGAAGCCCTGGGAACGGAGGACCGGCACCTCGCCCACCGGGCCCTGCGCGCCTGGCTGCACACCCTCCGCGACCGGCTCACCGTCGACGTCGCGGCACATTTCGCCGCACAGCTCCCCGAGCTGATGCGCGGCATCTACTACGACGGCTGGGTCCCCAGCAACGCGCCGGTCAAGTACGACCGCGAAGCCTATGTGAACCGCTTCGCCCACGAGGCGAAGATCGACGCCGGGGACGTCCCCCGGGTCGTCCCGGCGGTCACCGCCGTCGTCCGCGAGCACGTCTCGCCCGGCCAGCTCGAAAGGGCCCTCGACCAACTGCCGCACGACGTCCGCGCCCTGCACGAGCGGGCCCCGGTCCCGGCGGGCTGAACAAGCCCGCCCGACGGACCGGGTGGAGGGACACCGTGGACATCTCCCTGGTGGAGGAGACCCCGTTCCGCTTCCGCATCGAGCCGCGCGGCCCGATGCGGGTGCCCGGAGTGGTGTTCGCGACGTCCGCCCTGCTGCCGCAGGCGGCGAGCGGTGAGGCGCTGGAGCAGGTGGCGAACGTGGCCACCCTGCCCGGCGTCGTCCGCGCGTCCTACGCCATGCCCGACGTCCACTGGGGGTACGGCTTCCCCATCGGCGGGGTGGCGGCCACGGACGCCGACGACGGCGGCGTGGTCTCGCCCGGCGGGGTGGGCTTCGACATCTCCTGCGGCGTCCGGCTGCTCGCCGCCGACATCGACCGCGACGGGCTCGGCCCCCATCTGCGGAAACTGATGGACGTCCTCGGCGACACCATCCCGCGCGGCATGGGCCGCGGCGGCCTGTGGAAGCTCTCCGGCCCCGCGGAGATGGAGGAGCTGCTGGTGGGCGGCGCCCGGTACGCCGTCGAGCACGGCCACGGCGTACCGCGCGACCTGGCCTTCTGCGAGGACGAGGGGACGCTGGAGGACGCCGACCCGTCCCAGGTCGGGGAACGCGCCGTGGAGCGGGGACTCCAGCAGGTGGGCAGCCTGGGCTCGGGCAACCACTTCCTGGAGGTGCAGGCCGTGGACCGGGTCCACGACGAGAGGGTCGCGTCCGCCTTCGGCCTCCGCCCCGGCCGGGTGTGCGTGATGATCCACTGCGGCTCGCGGGGCCTGGGCCATCAGGTGTGCACCGACCACGTCCGCGTCATGGACCGCTCACTGCACCGGTACGGCATCTCCCTGCCCGACCGGCAGCTCGCCTGCGCCCCGGTCGACTCCCCCGAGGGGCGGGCGTACCTGGGCGCGATGGCCGCCGCCGCCAACTACGGCCGCGCCAACCGGCAGTTGCTCACCGAAGCCGTGCGCCGGGCGTTCGCCACCGCGACGGGCGCGGGGGTGGACCTGGTCTACGACGTCTCCCACAACATGGCGAAGATCGAGACCCACCGGGTGGACGGCGCGTCGCGCAGGCTCTGCGTCCACCGCAAGGGCGCCACCCTGGCCCTGCCGCCCGGCGACCCGGACCTGCCGGAGGAGCTCTCCGAGGCCGGGCAGCCGGTCCTGGTCCCCGGCACCATGGGCACCGCCTCGTACGTACTGGTCGGCGAGAGGGAGAACGACGCGTTCCACTCCGCCTGCCACGGCGCGGGGCGGGTCTGGAGCCGCCACCAGGCCCTGCGCGAGGTCCGCGGGGAAGCCCTCCGCGACGCCCTGGAGTCCCGGGGCATCGCCGTCCGCCCCTCCTCCTGGCGCGGTCTCGCCGAGGAGACGCCCGAGGCGTACAAGGACGTCGACGCCGTCGCCGCCGCCACCGAGGGCGCCGGCCTGGCCCGCCTGGTCGCCCGTCTGGTGCCGGTCGGCGTCGTCAAGGGCTGACGACCACCGGCCCCGCCGCTTCCGGCACCGCCCCCGTCGGGGCGGCATCCACCGATCAGCTTCCGGAAACGGCGAAACCCCGTTGACCTGGGTCAACGGGGTTTCCGTACCGAGCCGCCTGAGGGAATCGAACCCTCGACCTACGCATTACGAGTGCGTCGCTCTGGCCGACTGAGCTAAGGCGGCAGTGCGTGCGGCGAGCCGCAGCGCGGTTAAGTCTACACAGTGCGCGGGGGTGCGCCGTACCGGATTCGGGTCCGGGCCCGCGCCCGGGTCAGGAGCACTTCGTTCCGTCCTTCGGCACCACGCCCCGGAGCAGGTAGCCGTTGACCGCCGAGTCGATGCAGTCGCTGCCGCGCACGTACGCCGTGTGGCCGTCGCCGTCGTACGTCAGGAGGGTCGCCGAGGAGAGCTGGGCGGCCAGGCCCTCGGACCACTTGTAGGGGGTGGCCGGGTCGCGGGTGGTGCCGACGACCAGGATGGGGGCCGCGCCCTTCGCCTCGATGCGGCGGGGTTCGCCGGTGGGCTCCTGCTGCCAGTAGGTGCAGTTCAGGGCGGCCCAGGCGAAGTTGCGGCCGAAGACCGGGGAGGCCCGCCGGAAGTCGGCGACGGCCCTCTTCGCCTCGGCCGGCCCCTCGAAGGGGGCGGGGAGGTCGAGGCAGTTCACGGCGGCGTTGGCGTACATGATGTTGCCGTAGGAGCCGTTAGCGTCCCGCTGGTAGTAGTCGTCGGCCAGCGAGAGGAGTTCCGCCCCGTCGCCGTCCTCCATGGCGGCGGTGAGGGCCGAGCGCAGCTTCGGCCAGTAGTACTCCGTGTACATGGCGTTCAGCACGCCCACGGTGCCCAGCGACTCGGTCAGTTCGCGCGGCTGGCCGGTCTTCAGCGGCCGGGTGTCCAGCCGTTCCAGGAAGTCGCCCAGGCGCCGTCCGGCGTCCTTGGCGTTCTCGGTGCCCAGCGGGCAGTCCCGCCGTTCCACGCAGTCCTCGGCGAAGGCGGTGAAGGCGGTGTCGAAGCCCTCGGTCTGCTCGCGGTTGAGCTGTTCGGAGGTGAGGGAGGGGTCCATCGCGCCGTCCAGGACGAGCCGGCCGACGCGGGACGGGAAGAGCCCGGCGTAGGTGGCGCCGAGGTAGGTGCCGTAGGAGGCCCCGACGTAGGTGAGCCTGTCGTCGCCGAGCACCTCCCGCAGGACGTCCATGTCGCGGGCGGCCTCGACGGTCGAGACGTGGCCGAGCAGTTCGCCCGCCCTCTTCTCGCAACCCTTGGCGAACTCCTCGAACGCGGTGGTCAGCTTCTTGATCTCGCCCTGGTCGTCCGGGGTGACGTCGGTCCGGGTGTAGGAGTCCATCTCCTTGTCGCTCAGGCACTCGATGGGCTCGCTGCGCCCCACCCCGCGCGGGTCCATGCCCACGATGTCGTACCGGGCGCGCACCGGGGCCGGGTAGCCGACGCCCGCCGAGAGCTGGACGTACTCGACCGCGGAACTGCCGGGGCCGCCCGGATTGACGTGGAGGGAGCCCAGTCTCCCGCCCGGCCCGGAGGCCCTCTTCCGGGTGACGGCCAGATGGAGGTCCTCGTCCCGGTCCGGGGCGGCGTAGTCCAGCGGCACCCTCAGCCTGCCGCACTGGAAACCGGGGACACCGCAGTCCTTCCAGGTCAGCTTCTGCTCGTAGTACGGCTTGAGGTTCGCCGGGATCTTCTCCGGCAGCGGCTCCAGCGGCGCCACGTCCCGGGCCGCGCGGTCGTCCGAGAGCCTCGGCGACGGATCGGCGGCGCCGGTGCTGCTTCCCGGGTCCGGCTCGTCCGGACCGGAGCAGCCCGACAGCAACAGCGCGACCGTCGCGAGCGCGACGCCGCCGGTACGGAGCAGACGCCTGGTGTCCATGTCCCGGAGCGTATACGGACCGGGCCCGCGGGGACGCGAGCCTCCGCCGAAGGGGAGACCGGCGCGTCAGCCCGCGCGGAGCGCCACCGCCATCGCCTCCACGGCCAGCAGCGGCGCCACGTTGCGCTCGATGGCGCGGCGGCATTCCAGCACGGCCTCCATGCGCCGCAGCGTCTGCTCCGGCCTGGTGGTGGCGGCGATCCGCTCCACCGCGTCCCGGACGTCCTCGTTGGCGATGGCGACCGAGGAGCCGAGCTGCCGGGCCAGCACGTCCCGGTAGAAGGCGGTGAGATCGATCAGGGCGAGGTCGAGGGAGTCGCGCTGGGCACGGGTGGCGCGGCTCTTCTGCCGCTTCTCCAGCTCCTTCATCACGCCCGCCGTGCCGCGCGGCAGGCGGCCGCCCTCGGACGCGCCGAGCGCGGCGCGCATCTCCTCCGTCTCCTTGGCGTCCACCTCCTCGACGGCCTCCCTGGCGTCCTCGCCCGCGGCGTCGATCAGCTCCTGCGCGGCCCGCAGCGCGTCCCCGACCTGCTCGATGCGGGTGGGGAGCTTCAGCACGGCGGCGCGGCGGGCGCGGGCCCGCTCGTCGGTGGCCAGGCGGCGGGCACGGTCGATGTGGCCCTGGGTGGCGCGGGCGGCGGTGGCGGCCACGTCCGGCTCGATCCCGTCGCGGCGGATCAGCATGTCGGCGACGGCGTCCACCGGCGGGGTGCGCAGGACGAGGTGGCGGCAGCGGGAGCGGATCGTCGGCAGGACGTCGTCGGCGGAGGGCGCGCACAGCAGCCACACCGTGCGGGGGGCGGGCTCCTCGACGGTCTTGAGGAGGACGTTCGCCGCGCTCTCGGTGAGCCGGTCGGCCTCCTCCAGAACGACCACCTGCCAGCGTCCCCCGGACGGGGAGAGCTGGGTGCGGCGCACCAGGTCGCGGGTGACGTCGGCGCCGAGACTGAGCTGGTTGGTGCGGACGATCTCGACGTCGGCGTGCGTGCCGATCAGGGCCGTGTGGCAGCCGTCGCAGAAGCCGCAGCCGGGCGCGCCGCCCAGCGCGCGGTCGGGGCTGACGCACTGCAGGGCGGCGGCGAAGGCGCGGGCGGCCGTGTCCAGACCGGAGCCGGGGGGGCCGGTGAACAGCCAGGCGTGGGTCATCGCCGAGCCGGACAGTGCGGGCTCGGCGCCGGACGCGGCGGCCGTGACGTAGGCGTCCGCGTCACGGGCGGCGGCCATGAGCTGCTCCACGACCCTGTCCTGCCCGATCAGGTCGTCCCACACGGCCATGGCTCCACCGCCCTTCCCTCCGCGTCGTGCCGGTGCCGTTCATTGTTCCGCACGCCACCGACAGCCTCCGGCCGAGGCGGGTTCCGGGGCGCCCGTCCGGGGTCAGCCCCGGTGCCCGCGCCGGTCCTCGTCCTCGTCCCCGGTCTCGTCCCCCGCCCACTCGGCGCGGGGGCCGAGCAGCTCGTCGGCGAGGGTGGGCAGGTCGTCCATCGGCGTCTCCTCCGCCCACTCGGGGCGGCGCCGGGGACGGCCCCGCTCGTCGACCTGCGGCAGCTCGCGCGTCTTCTCCTCGTCGCCCGGCACGTCCGCGCCGGCGCCGGGCTCCTCCGGGCGGTACAGCCACGGCATCCGGTTCGCCGGATCGTCGTCCCGGACGGGGCCGCCGGGCGCCGCGGGCCGGGCCTGCGGCAGGACGGCCGTCTCCTCGGCGTCCGGGTCGGACGGCGGGACGGGCGGCTGGGGGTGCGGGAGGACGACCGTGTCCTCCGCGTCCGGCGAGACCTGCGGCAGGACGGCGGTCTCCTCCTCGTCGCCCGGGTGCTCGTCCTTGCGGAGGGAGTAGCGCGGGTCGGGCCGGCCGCCCGCCTGGTCGCCGGGGTGCTCGTCCTTGCGGAGCGAGAGCCTGCGCTGCTGCTGCTCCTCCTCGGCCACCCTGCGGGCCTGCTCGGCCCGGAGCAGCGCCTCCTCGGCCCTGCGCTGCTTCTCCAGGCGGCGTTCCTCGGCCTCGGCCCGCAGCCGGGCCTCCTCCTCGGCGAGGCGGCGCCGGCGCTCCTCCTCCTCACGGCGGGCCCGTTCCTCGGCCTCACGGCGGGCGCGCTCCTCCTCCGCCATCCTGCGCGCCTCCTCGGCGCGGCGGCGGGCCTCCTCGGCCTGGCGCAGCTCCTCGCGGCGGCGGGCCTCTTCCTCCTCGCGCCGGCGGCGCTCCTCCTCCTCGGCGCGGAGCCGGGCCAGCTGCTCCTGGCGCTCGCGCTCCAGGCGCTCCTCCTCGGCCTTGCGCGCGGCCTCCTCCTCCGCGCGGCGGCGGGCCTCCTCCTCGGCGCGGCGGCGGGCCTCCTCGCGGGCGGCGATCTCGGCCTCGGACAGCGGCAGCATCTGGTCGAGCCGGTGGCGCACGACCGTGGTGATCGCCTCGGGCTCCAGGCCGGCGTCCACCACCAGGTAGCGGGTGGGGTCGGAGGCGGCCAGGGCGAGGAAGCCCGCGCGGACCCGCCGGTGGAACTCGGCGGACTCCGACTCCAGCCGGTCGGGCGCCTCGGTGAACCGCTCGCGGGCGGTCTCGGGCGAGATGTCCAGCAGCACGGTCAGGTGCGGGACGAGCCCCTCGGTGGCCCAGCGGGAGATGCGGGCGACCTCCGTCGGCGACAGGTCGCGTCCGGCGCCCTGGTAGGCGACGGAGGAGTCGATGTAGCGGTCGGAGATGACGACCGCGCCGCGTTCCAGGGCGGGCCGCACCACCGACTCGACGTGCTCGGCGCGGTCGGCCGCGTAGAGCAGGGCCTCGGCGCGGTGCGACAGCCCGGCCGAGGAGACGTCGAGCAGGATCGAGCGCAGCCGCTTGCCGATGGGGGTGGCGCCCGGCTCGCGGGTGACCACGACCTCGTGGCCCTTGGCGCGGATCCACTCCGCCAGCGCCTCCACCTGCGTGGACTTGCCCGCGCCGTCGCCGCCCTCCAGGGCGATGAAGAAACCGTTCGGCGCCGGGGCGGGACGTGGCTCGGAACCGCCGCCCAGCGCCTCGCGCAGGTCGCGCCGGAGCGGCACGCCCTGCCGGTCGTCGAGACGGACCAGGACCAGGGCCGCCACCGGCAGCAGCAGCGCGCCCACGAGCATCAGGGTGAAGGCCGCGCCGCCGTGGGCGAAGACGAAGTCGCCGCTGACGACGCGGTGCGGGCCGATGAGGGCCGCCAGCACGGGCGCGACGACGGCGGCGAGCGCGATGCCGACCCGGACGACCGCATGCAGGTGGTCGGTCATCCGGGCGCGGCGGGCCTCCTCGGTCTCCTCGTCCAGCAGGGTGTGCCCGGTGTTCGCGGCGGCCCCCGCGGCCAGGCCCGTGAGGAGGAACAGCAGCAGGACGGTCGTGGTGTCGGGGGTCAGCCCGGCCGCGAGCAGCGCCAGGCCGGTCAGCGCCGTGGCCAGGGCGAGCATGCGGCGCCGGGAGAAGGCGGGCAGTATGCGCGGCGCCCGGCGGACGCCGGCGGCGGTGCCGCCGGTGAGCGCGAGGACGAACAGGCCGAACAGGACCGGCCCGCCGCCGAGGTCGGCGGCGTGCAGCACGGCCAGCGCCACGGCCGCGGCGACGGCGGCGGCGACGCAGGCGCAGGTGAGGACGAGCAGCGGGACGGCCCCGGTGCGCCCCTTGTCCACCGCCTTGCGGGCGCCCTTGTCACCCGTCTCCGCCGGGGAGGCGCCGGTGCGTGGCCGGCGCAGCCCCTCCAGCGGGGAGCGGGGGCGCGGGGTGTCGCCGCCGGGTAGACGCATGAAGTACAGCAGGCAGGCCGACGCGGCGAACAGTCCCGCGGACGCGTACGACGCCAGGGCCGCCTGGTGGGTGGTGAACCACTCGACGCCCGTGCCCAGCAGGTTGCTCACCAGGGTGACCGCGACCAGCGCCGCGGCGGCCAGCGGGACGGCGGCGAAGCCCGTCCGCAGCCACAGGCGGCGCAGCGCGTCGTGGTGGTCCGGCAGGGGGCGCACGGCGGCGCCCTCGGGCGGCGGGGCGGGGAGGAGGGTGGGTGCGGCGCTGTCCTTGGCCACGGCCCGGAAGCGTTCGGCGACGCCGACGAGGAAGACGGTGACCAGCAGGAACGCGAACGCCTTGTCCGGGGTCCAGTCGATCCACAGCGGCGCGACGGCCATCAGCGCCAGCCGGACCCCGTCCGTTCCGATCATGGTCCAGCGGCGGTCGAGCGCGCCGGAGGAATCGGCGGTGAGGGAGGACAGCGGACCCAGCAGGACGGCGCCGAACAGGAGGGTGGCCAGCAGCCGGACGCCGAGGACGGCGGCCACGGCGAGGGCCACGCCGCGGTAGCCGCCGCCGAGGACGGGGTCGCCTCCGGTGGCGGGCACGACGACGGCCGTCTGGAGCACCAGGAGGACCAGGACGAGCAGGGCGAGGGCGTCACCGACGCCGGCGGTGAGCTGTGCGCCCCACAGCCTCCGCAGGGGGGCATGCCTCAGCAGGGCCCGTACGGCGCGCTCGCGGGAGTCCGCGGCCAGGGCGTCGGAGGTGGGGGTCACGACCGGTGGCTGCTCTGCACGCGTCATTCCGCCAGCCTAGCGGGCAGGACCACGGGAACGGCGGACCGCTCCGAACAGGCGAGCGATGTCGCCGCGCGGAGCGGTCCGCCGTGTTCACTTCCTCACGGTGCGTTCTCCGCGGCTCACTCCGCGGTCTTCCTGGCGGTGGTCTTCGCCGCGGTCTTCTTCGCGGCTGTCTTTGCGGCGGTCTTCTTGGCCGCGGTCTTGGCGGTGGCCTTCGCGGCGGTCTTCTTCGCCGCCGTCTTCTTGGCCGCCGCCTTCTTCGCGGTCTTCTTCGCCGGGCCCTTGGCGCGCTTCTCCGCGAGCAGCTCGTACCCGCGCTCCGGCGTGATCGTCTCCACGTCGTCGTCGCGGCGCAGCGTCGCGTTGGTCTCCCCGTCGGTGACGTACGGGCCGAAGCGTCCGTCCTTCACCACCACCGGGCGTCCGCTGACGGGGTCGGTGCCCAGTTCCTTCAGCGGCGGCTTGGCCGCGGCCCGGCCGCGCTGCTTGGGCTGCGCGTAGACGGCCAGCGCCTCGTCGAGGGTGATCGTGAAGATCTGGTCCTCGCTCTGCAGCGACCGCGAGTCGGCGCCCTTCTTCAGATAGGGGCCGTAGCGGCCGTTCTGCGCGGTGATCTCCTCACCGGTCTGCGGGTCGGCGCCGACCACGCGCGGCAGGGAGAGCAGCTTCAGGGCCTCGTCGAGGGTGACGGTCTCCAGGGACATCGACTTGAACAGGGAGGCCGTGCGCGGCTTGACCGCGTTCTTCCCCGTCTTCGGCGTCCCCTCGGGCAGCACCTCGGTGACATAGGGCCCGTAGCGGCCCGCCTTGGCGACGATGGTGCGGCCCGTCTCCGGGTCGGCGCCCAGCTCGACCTCGCCGCTGGGCTTGGCCAGCAGCTCCTTGGCGTACTCCACCGTCAGCTCGTCCGGCGGCAGGTCGCCGGGCACGTCGGCGCGGCGGCCGGGCTCGCCGTCGGAGCCGACCTCCTCCACGTAGGGCCCGTAGCGGCCGACGCGCAGCACGATGCCGTCCCCGACGGGGAAGGAGGAGACGCCGCGGGCGTCGATCGCGCCGAGGTCGGAGACCAGGTCCTTCAGGCCGCCGAGGTGGTCGCCGTCGCCGTTCCCGGCCGCGGCGGCGTCGCCGGAGCGCGGGTCGTCGGTGCCGAAGTAGAAGCGGCGCAGCCACGGCACGGCCTCGGCCTCGCCGGCGGCGATGCGGTCGAGGTCGTCCTCCATCTTCGCGGTGAAGTCGTAGTCGACCAGGCGGCCGAAGTGCTTCTCCAGCAGGCCGACGACGGCGAAGGAGAGGAAGGACGGGACGAGCGCCGTGCCCTTCTTGAAGACGTAGCCGCGGTCGAGGATGGTGCTGATGATCGACGCGTACGTCGAGGGGCGCCCGATCTCGCGCTCCTCCAGCTCCTTGACCAGGGTGGCCTCGGTGTAGCGGGCCGGGGGCTTGGTGGCGTGGCCGTCCACCGAGATCTCGGTGGCGGACAGCGGGTCGCCCTCGGCGACCTGCGGCAGCCTGCGCTCGCGGTCGTCGAGGTCGGCGCCGGGGTCGTCGACGGACTCGACGTACGCCTTGAGGAAACCGTGGAAGTCGATGATCTTGCCGGAGGCGCTGAACTCCGCGTCCCGGCCGTCCGCGCCGCGGCCCCCGACCTTCACGGTGACGGACTTGCCGGTGGCGTCCTTCATCTGGGAGGCCACCGTCCGCTTCCAGATCAGTTCGTACAGCTTGAACTGGTCGCCGGTCAGCCCCGTCTCCGCGGGGGTGCGGAAGCGGTCGCCGGAGGGGCGGATCGCCTCGTGCGCCTCCTGCGCGTTCTTGACCTTGCTCGCGTAGACGCGGGGGCGGTCGGGCAGGTAGTCGGCGCCGTAGAGCTGGGCGACCTGGGCCCGGGCGGCGGCGACCGCCGTGTCGGAGAGGGTGGTGGAGTCGGTGCGCATGTAGGTGATGAAGCCGTTCTCGTACAGCTTCTGCGCCACCTGCATGGTCACCTTCGCGCTGAAGCCGAGCTTGCGGCTCGCCTCCTGCTGGAGGGTGGTCGTACGGAAGGGCGCGTAGGGCGACCGACGGTAGGGCTTGGACTCCACCGAGCGGACGGCGAAGTCGGCGCCCTCCAGCGCGGCGGCCAGCGCGCGGGCCGCGGCCTCGTCCAGGTGGAGCGTCTGCCCCCTGCCGCCGTCCTTGAGCCGCCCGTCCGGGCCGAAGTCGCGGCCCTGCGCGACACGGCGGCCGTCCACCGCGGTCAGCCGGGCGGCGAAGGAGGACGGATCGGCGCCGGCGGTCCCGCGGCCGGTGGAGAACGTGCCGGTCAGGTCCCAGTACTCGGCGGTCCGGAACGCGATGCGCTCGCGCTCGCGCTCGACGACCAGCCGGGTGGCGACGGACTGCACGCGGCCCGCCGAGAGCCTGGGCATGACCTTCTTCCACAGCACCGGCGAGACCTCGTAGCCGTAGAGCCGGTCGAGGATGCGACGGGTCTCCTGGGCGTCGACCAGCCGCTGGTTCAGCTCGCGGGTGTTGGAGACGGCCGCGCGGATGGCGTCCTTGGTGATCTCGTTGAAGACCATCCGGCGGACCGGGACCTTGGGTTTGAGCACCTCCTGGAGGTGCCAGGCGATGGCCTCGCCCTCGCGGTCCTCGTCGGTGGCCAGGTAGAGCTCGTCGGACTCCGCCAGAAGCTGCTTGAGCTTCTTCACCTGGTCCTTCTTGTCGCTGTTGACGACGTACAGCGGCTCGAAATCGTGGTCGACGTTGACGCCGAGCCGGGCCCACGGCTCGCCCTTGTACTTGGCCGGGACCTCGGCGGCCCCGTTCGGCAGGTCGCGGATGTGCCCGACACTGGCCTCGACCACGTAGCCAGGACCGAGGTAGCCCTTGATCGTCTTGGCCTTGGCCGGCGACTCGACGATCACGAGTCGGCGCCCGCCGTGTGTGGTCTTGCTGGTCGGGGACAACTTCTTCTCGCTCTTCTCTCCGGTTCCGTGGCTTCCTGGTTCCGGTCCGTGGTCGGCTGTGCGGTCGGATGGTGCTCTGTTCGGCTCCCGCTGCGGAGTGTGACGGTACCTCCCGCCCCCGTGTCAAACGGGAAAAGTCCACAACGCCACTCGAACGGTAACCCGACAACCACCATTCCTGCCGCCCGGTGGCGACTGGCAAGATGTGGGCGATCCGTCCGTTCCGGCCATGCACACCCGGGGGAGTCCTGATGTCCGATCCGTACCAGCAGAATCCGTACGGCCAGCCGCAGCAGCCGCAGCACAATCCCTACGCCCAGCCGTCCGGCCAGCCCGGTCAGCCCGGTCAGCCCGCGTACGGGTACCCGCAGCAGGTGCCGCCGCCCGTCGCCCCGGGCGTCTACACCGGGGACCCGAACGCCCCGTACGGGTACGACCCCTACGGCCGCCCCTACTCCGACAAGTCCAAGACCACCGCGGGCCTGCTCTCCCTCTTCCTGGGGAGCTTCGGCATCGGGCGCTTCTACACCGGTCACACCGGCCTGGCCCTCGGCCAGCTCTTCACCTGCGGCGGCTGCGGCATCTGGGCGCTGATCGACGCGATCATCCTCTTCACCCAGGACGGCGCCACGGACGCGCAGGGCCGCGTACTGCGGAGCTGACCTCGGTGGCCGAGATGCCCGCCCGGCTCCGCGCGCTGCGCTCCCACCCGGCCGCGCCCCCGCTGACGGCGCTCGCGGCCGGGCTCGCCGCGGCCGTCTACCTGTGGGGCACCAACCCCCACGAGCCCGGGCAGCTCCTGCCGCGCTGCCCGTTCAACCTGGTGACCGGGCTGCTGTGCCCGGCGTGCGGCGGCACGCGCATGGCGTACGACCTGATGCACGGGGACGTCGCCGCCGCCTTCCACGACAACGCCCTGATGCTGACGCTGGGCGTCCCGGCGGCCCTGTACCTCGGCGGGCGGTGGCTCGTGGAAGGGCTGCGGGGACGCCGCTACCGGCCGTCGCCGGGGAAGGCGGGCACGGCGGTGGTGCTGGGACTGGCCGTGGGGTGGGCGGTCCTGCGGAACGTGATCGGCTGATTCCTTTCCCCGTTCCCGCTCCCGTCCTCCGCGCACCCCACCGACCGCATCGCATAACCGTTCGATCACAGAGCCGGGAAGGCCACAACCCCCGGGTGCTCCCGATTGTCAGGGAAGTCGCCGCGGCGTCACGGACGCATGCCGGGAAGCCGCGGCCGTAACCGACGAAGCACGAAGGAGCCACCCATGGCGTTCACCGGCACCGCGCCCAACGGGCAGCCGTACTCCGACAAGTCCAAGATCGCCGCGGGTCTGCTGCAGATCTTCCTGGGTACCCTGGGCATCGGACGCTTCTACACCGGCCACACCGGTATGGCGATAGCCCAGCTCCTGACCTGCGGCGGTCTGGGCTTCTGGGCGCTGATCGACGGCATCCTCTTCCTCACCAGCAGCACCCGCACCGACAAGCAGGGCCGCGTCCTGCGCGGCTGACGCCCACGGCCGGCGGCCCGCGTTCCCCGTGTCATCGGGGGCGCGGGCCGTCCGCGTTCGCCGGGCCGTCCGCGTTCGCCGGGCCTCCGCGTTCGCCGGGCCTCCGCGTTCGCCGGGCCGGGCAACGGCACACCGGCCGGAGCGGATCAGGGACGTGTGAACGCCCAGAGGCCGAAGGCCAGGAAGACCACCCCGAACAGCGAGGTCAGCACGGCTGCCACGGCCGGGCTCGCCCCCTCCGCCACGGGCTCGCGCAGCCGTACGCGCAGCGAGGTCCACAGCAGGAGTCCGACACCGAACAGCGTGAAGGCCGCCCCGGCGAAGACAGCGGGTCCACTCTCCATGCGGAGCACGGTGACACCCGCGGGGAACCTGCCGGAGAACGCCGGGTGAACGCCGTCGGCCGGCCGGCGGATGAACTCCGCGCCCCGCCCGTCCGCACGTTCCGCGCCGTCCGTCACCCGTCCCGCAGGGGCAGCAGGAAGCCCTGCTCGACCAGCAGCCGGATCGACTCGGGGGTGCGGTCGCGCAGCCCGGCGGGGTCCTCGCCGAGGAGCTGGGCGATGGCGTCGACGATGCGGCCCGCCGGGAGCGTGCCGTCGCACACGCCCGCGAAGCCCGCGCCGACCGTGTCCACCCTCGTCGCCCGGCGCATCCCGCGGTTCTGGCGCAGCACCACGTACTCCGGGTCGTCGGCCCCGGGCCTGCCGATCTGCTCCTGCACCACCTCGTCGGCGAGGCGGAAACGGGTGGCGAGCAGATCCGCGTCGTCCATGGCGCGCAGCAGGTCCCGGCGCTCGAAGTGGGCCCGCACCTCCTCGCCGAGCGGCTGCTCGACCGGGTGCGGCCACTCCTCGACGGTGATCGACGGCCGCTCGGCGCCCGACTTGCGCAGGGTGATCCAGCCGAAGCCGACGGCCGTGGTCCCGCGGGCCTCGAACTCGTCCAGCCAGGCGTCGTACTTCGCCGCGTACACCGCCGGGTCGCCCAGGTGGTCGCCGCCGTCGCGCAGCCACAGCTCGGCGTACTGGGCGACGTCCTGGACCTCGCGCTGCACGATCCAGGCGTCGCAGCCGCGCGGCACCCAGGACGCCAGCCGCTCGCGCCAGTCCTGGCCGCCGACGTGCTGCCAGTTGGCCAGGAGCTGGCAGTGGCCGCCGTCGGCGAGGTGGTCCGCGGCCCTCTCGACGAGGGTGCGGCACAGGTCGTCGCCGCCCATGCCGCCGTCCCGGTAGGTGAGGCGGGTCCCGTCGGCGGCGCGGGGGGAGATGACGAAGGGCGGGTTGGAGACGATCAGGTCGTAGGGGGCCTCGCCCTCGACCGGCTCGAACAGGGACCCCTCGCGCAGGTCGGCCTCGGGCGCCCCGGAGAGGGCCAGGGTGAGGCGGGTGAAGCGCAGGGCGCGGGGGTTGAGGTCGGTGGCGGTGACGTGCCCGGCGTGCCGGGCCGCGTGCAGCGCCTGGATGCCCGAGCCGCAGCCGAGGTCCAGGGCCCGGGCGACGGGGGTCCGCACCGTGATGCCCGCCAGGGTCGTCGAGGCGCCGCCGACCCCGAGGACGAGCCGCGAGCGGTCGTCCGCCCCCGGCGCCGCGGCCGTGCCCGTGTCCTTGGCGGTGCGGATGCCGCCGGCGCCGCCGACCGCGCAGCCCAGGTCGGAGACGATCCACCAGTTCTGCCCCTCGGGGCCGCCGTAGGGCCGTACGTCCACCGTCGCCCGCACACCGTCCGCTCCCCCGCCGTCCCCGCCGCGGCTCAGCCAGCCGTCGGCGAGCGCGTCGTCGACCGGAAGCGCGGCGCGGGCGGCGTCGTACGGCACCGGGCGCTGGAGCAGGAACAGCCGCACCAGCGTCTCCAGCGGCCCGCCGCCGCGCGTGGCGCGCAGCGCGGGCACGGTCTCGCTGCGGGCCAGGGCGGCGTAGGCGGTGGCGCCGAGCAGGTCCAGCAGTCCGTCGGGGGTGAAGCCGGCGGCGAGGAACGCGTCGCGCAGTCGGGGAAGGGCGGGGCCGGGGGCGGGGAGGCGGTCCGTACTCACCTCCCCATTGTCACGTGGACCGTCCCGGGGAGGGCACCCGGCGTACCGGACGCCCGTCCGTCACGCCGCCGAGGCGGACGCGGACGGCGACGAGCCCACCTTCCGGCACCCCGGCTCCCCGGCCATGGCCGCCTGGAGCTCGCCCTGCCGGAGGTCGCCCAGCGCCTTCTCCACGGCCTCGAACTGGCCGGGCACCTCCTTCATGTCGTCGGTGATGTCCTGGAGGCCGTCGGCGAACTCCGCCTGGTCCCCGGTGTTCAGCTTCTCGGCCTGCTGCTGCAGCCCGGCGTACGAGGCGGACAGCCTGTCGAGCGCCCCGGTGGCGTTCTTCCGGAGCCGGGCGCCGTTCTCGACCGGCGGGACGCCCGCCTTCTTCAGGGCGCGGGACAGGTTGTCGAACGCGGCGGAGAGGTCCCGGAAGGCCTTCACGTCGGTCTTCTTTATCTCCTCCGGGCTCTTGTCGCCCTCGGAGATCCGGGCCAGGGCCTCGTTGGCGTCGTCGATGGTCGCGTTCTGGGTGCGCAGCGCACCGCAGTACGTCTTGGCCCACCGCGCGGCCTTGTCCTCGCCCTCGTCCCCGTCGTCGCACCCGCCGAGCGCGAGGACGAGCACCGCACCGCCGGCCAGGATGGTCGCAAGCTTCTTGTTCACTCCGGATCGGTCCCTTCGTGGCTGTCCGGGCCGGAACATACACGCAGACGGCCCGGCGGCCGGTGCGCACGCCACACCTTTCGCACGGTTCTGTACGGTTATGGGACCTCATGTTCCCGGCGCATCTCACATGGCTCCCCGGCCTCGTCCGGTCCGCGCGGCCGGGGACGACCGTGCCCCCGAGCGCCCTGCCGCGCGTCCTACGGGGCCGTCACCGGAGTTCCCGGCTCCGAGCCCGACTCCCCTCCCTGCGTGCCGGAGGCCCGGCCGGCCCTCCCGTCGTCCTCCCCGCTCCCGCCGCTCCCGTCGCCGACCGCGATGCCGCGCCGCTTGGAGGCGTAGACCGCGCCGACGACGACGGCCAGGGCGACGGCCGCGATCAGGATCCGCGTCCCGACACCGGCGTCGTCCCCGTGGCCGAGCTGCACCACGGCGGGGGCGATCAGCAGCGCCACCAGGTTCATCACCTTCAGCAGCGGGTTGATCGCGGGGCCTGCGGTGTCCTTGAACGGGTCGCCGACCGTGTCGCCGATGACGGTGGCGGCATGGGCCTCGCTGCCCTTCCCGCCGTGCCGGCCGTCCTCGACGAGCTTCTTGGCGTTGTCCCAGGCCCCTCCGGAGTTGGCGAGGAAGACCGCCATCAGCGTGCCCACCCCGATGGCACCGGCGAGGAAGGAGCCGAGCGCGCCCACGCCGAGGGCGAAACCGACGGCGATGGGCGCCATCACGGCCAGCAGACCGGGGGTGGCCAGCTCGCGCAGCGCGTCCTTGGTGCAGATGTCCACGACCCGGCCGTACTCGGGTTTCTCGGTGCGGTCCATGATCCCGGGCCGCTCGCGGAACTGGCGCCGCACCTCGAAGACGACCGAGCCCGCCGACCGGGAGACCGCGTTGATCGCCAGCCCGGAGAAGAGGAACACCACGGAGGCGCCCAGCATGAGGCCGACCAGGTTGTTCGGCTGGGAGATGTCCAGGCTCAGGGTCGGCTCCCCCGCCCTGGCGTTCACCTCCTCCACGGCGTTGGCGATCGCGTCGCGGTAGGAGCCGAAGAGGGCGGAGGCGGCCAGCACCGCGGTGGCGATGGCGATGCCCTTGGTGATGGCCTTGGTGGTGTTGCCCACGGCGTCGAGGTCGGTGAGCACCTGGGCGCCCGCACCCTCGACGTCGCCGGACATCTCGGCGATGCCCTGGGCGTTGTCGGACACCGGGCCGAAGGTGTCCATGGCGACGATCACGCCGACGGTGGTGAGCAGACCGGTGCCCGCCAGGGCGACGGCGAACAGCGCCAGCACGACGGAGGCGCCGCCCAGCAGGAAGGCGCCGTAGACGCCGAGACCGATCAGGAGGGTCGTGTAGACCGCGGACTCCAGACCGACGGAGACGCCGGAGAGGATCACGGTGGCGGGACCGGTCAGCGACGTCCTGCCGATGTCGCGGACGGGCCTGCGGCCGGTCTCGGTGAAGTAGCCGGTGAGCTGCTGGATCAGCGCCGCCAGGACGATGCCGATGGCGACCGCGACCAGCGCCAGGACCCGCGGATCGCCGTCGTGGCCGGCGATGCCGGGATCGGTGACCCCGCCGAGCTCGCCGTAGCTCGACGGCAGGCAGACGAACGCGGCGACCGCCACGAGGACCAGCGAGATCACCGCGGAGACGAAGAAGCCTCGGTTGATGGCGCTCATGCCGCTGCGGTCGGCGCGGCGCGGCGCGACCGCGAGGACGCCGATCATGGCGGTGACGACACCGATCGCCGGAACGAGCAGGGGGAAGACCAGTCCCAGATCGCCGAAGGCGGCCGTGCCCAGGATGAGAGCGGCCACCAGGGTGACGGCGTAGGACTCGAAGAGGTCGGCGGCCATGCCCGCGCAGTCGCCCACGTTGTCGCCCACGTTGTCCGCGATGGTGGCGGCGTTGCGCGGATCGTCCTCGGGGATGCCCTTCTCCACCTTGCCGACGAGATCGGCTCCCACGTCGGCGGCCTTGGTGAAGATGCCGCCGCCGACCCGCATGAACATCGCGATCAGGGCGGCGCCCAGGCCGAAGCCCTCCAGCACCTTCGGGGCGTCGGCCGCGTAGACGAGCACCACGACGGCGGCGCCCAGCAGACCGAGGCCGACGGTGAACATGCCGACGACCCCGCCCGTGCGGAAGGCGAGCTTCATCGCCCGGTGGGACACCTCGGTCAGGTCCTTCCCGGGCTCGCCCTCGGCCGGAGTCGCCTCCCGCGCGGCGGCGGCGACCCGTACGTTGCTGCGCACCGCGAGCCACATGCCGATGTAGCCGGTCGCCGCGGAGAACCCGGCGCCGACCAGGAAGAACACCGAGCGGCCGACCCGCTCGCCCGTACCGTCCGCCGGGAGCAGCATCAGCAGGAAGAAGACCACGGCTGCGAACACGCCGAGGGTGCGCAACTGCCGCGCGAGGTAGGCGTTGGCGCCCTCCTGGACGGCGGCGGCGATCCTCTTCATGCCGTCGGTGCCCTCGCCGGCCGCGAGCACCTGGCGCACCAGCACCACGGCGACGACCAGGGCCGCCACGGCGACGAGTGCGATGACCAGGACAAGACCCCGGTTGCCGCTGGTGAGCACGGCTTCGGCCAGGTGCAGCCGACTCTGTGAGGGGGTGTGTTGCCGCGCCATTCGTCCTCCTCGACGTCTGGCACACGGACGCGCGAGCACGCTCGGGCGTCCTGTGGCGGGCCCGCAGCGGGGATGTGGGCGGACCGCGGAAAGCGCTCCGTTTCACCACCAGGGTGCGGTATCCGTTATGGGTCCGCACCCGCAGAGCCCGGTCGAATCGGATGAAGGCGGCAGAAAAACTCCCCCGGGCGGCGGTGGACACCGGTCTTCCGCGCCGCGGGGGAACGGTCTTCGCGTGTGGCTGCCCGTGTGAACACCGGGCGGTTCCGGGCCGGTGTCAGGAGCCGGTGGGCGCCGGGACGGTCGGCCAGCTCATCCTGACGAGGCCGCCGCGCCCGTCGGCGGTCACCTCGAGGTCGTCCACCAGGCCGCTGATCACGGCGAGCCCCATGTCGACCTCGTCGTCGGCGTCGGTTCCGTCTCCGTCGGGGGAGGCGCCGTACGCCGGGCCGTGCACCGCCTGCGGGGCGTCGTCGCCCACCTCGATGCGGAACGCCTTCTCGTCCTCGGTCAGCGCCACCCTGACGGGCGTCTCGAGGCCGTGGCCGGTGTGGAGACCGACCGCCCTGCTGCACGCCTCGCCCACCGCGAGCCGCACCTCGTCGAGTACGGCCTCGTCGACACCGGCCCGGCGTGCCACGGCGGCCGCCACCAGACGCGCCGTCCTGACGTGCTCGGGCAGCGGGCTGAAACGCAGTTCGACGGTGGCCATGCCATCCCCCTCGGTGAGTACGTGCGGTCGCCTGGCGAGCCGGTGCCCGTGGTGGCCGAGGGGTGCCGGCCCGGCACACGTGTGCCGGGCCGGCACCCCTGGTCGCTGCCTTGTGCGGGTTGTTCCGGCTCGACTTCTCGGTCGGCTCAGTCGGTGGCAGCCACGGCCTCGTCCACCGAGGTGTGGATGGGGAACACCTTGGTCAGGCCGGTGATACGGAAGATCTTGAGAATGCGCTCCTGGTTGCAGACCAGACGCAGCGACCCCTCGTGGGCGCGCACGCGCTTGAGCCCGCCGACGAGCACACCCAGGCCGGTGGAGTCGAGGAAGTCAACGCCCTCCATGTCCACGACCAGGTGGTAGCTGCCGTCGTTAACCAGCTCGACCAGTTGCTCACGCAATTTGGGCGCGGTGTATACATCGATCTCGCCACCCACCGAGACGATCGTGCGATCGCCGACGGTACGGGTCGACAGGGACAGGTCCACGGATCCTCCAGCACCTTGCTATCGAGCGGTCCGCCCCCTGGGATTCCCCGCCGAGGACGGGAAGGGGGCCTCCCCACCGGTGGCGGAGAGCGTCTCCCCGCCGAGGGTGGGGCTGGGGCCTCCCCACCGAAGGTAGGGGACGGATCGGCAGCCGCAGAAGCATTCAATCACTTACCCAGGGGCCTGCACGACGCCTTGCGACCATTGTCCGTCGCGCCGGTGACACACTCGATGCCGATGGCCAACGACCACCACGCGACGTCTGCAGACGCACGCCCCTCGCCCCTGTCTCCCCGAGCGGTTCTCCAGAGTCTCGCCGCCGGGGCGGACCGGGCCATGCGCATCACCCATACGGAGCACTTGCCCCCGCGGAACGGTCGTCATGCGGACTGGCCTGGCCGGATTCGGCCGGAAGTGATCGACGCGATCCGGGCGGCGGGCATCGACCGTCCCTGGGAGCACCAGGCCCGCACCGCCGAGCACGCCCTGCGCGGCGAATCGGTGGTCATCGCCACCGGCACGGCGTCGGGCAAGTCGCTCGCCTATCTGACCCCGGTGCTCAGCGCCCTGCTGGACGGTTCCGAGGCTCCCAACGGGCGCGGCGCGACCGCCCTCTACCTCGCCCCGACCAAGGCGCTCGCCGCCGACCAGCGGCGGGCCGTGGGCGAACTGGCCGCACCGCTGGGCACCGCCGTCCGTCCCGCCGTGTACGACGGCGACACCCCCGTCGAGGAGCGCGAGTGGGTGCGGCAGTACGCCAACCTCGTGCTCACCAACCCCGACATGCTGCACCGCGGGATACTCCCCGCCCATCCCCGCTGGTCCTCCTTCCTCCGCTCCCTGCGCTACGTGGTGGTCGACGAGTGCCACGTCTACCGCGGCGTGTTCGGCTCCCACGTCGCCCAGGTGCTGCGCCGCCTGCGACGTGTGTGCGCCCGCTACGGCAGCGCTCCCGTCTTCCTCCTGGCCTCCGCCACGGCGGCCGAGCCGGGCGAGGCCGCCGCGCGGCTCACCGGGCTGCCCGTCGCCGAGGTCACCGAGGACGCCTCCCCCCGCGGCGAACTGGTCTTCGCCCTGTGGGAGCCGCCGTTGACGGAGATGCGCGGCGAGCGCGGCGCTCCCGTGCGGCGGACGGCCACCGCCGAGACCGCCGACCTCCTCACCGACCTGGCCGTGCGGGGCGTGCGGACCGTCGCCTTCGTCCGCTCCCGGCGCGGCGCCGAACTGATCTCGGTGATCGCCCGGGAACGGCTGGCCGAGGCGGACCGCTCCCTGGCCGGGCGGGTCGCCGCCTACCGCGGCGGCTACCTGCCCGAGGAGCGCCGCGCCCTGGAGCAGGCCCTGCACTCCGGCGACCTCCTCGGCCTGTCCGCCACCACGGCCCTGGAACTGGGCATCGACGTCTCCGGCCTCGACGCCGTCCTGCTGGCCGGCTGGCCCGGCACGCGGGCCTCGCTGTGGCAGCAGGCCGGCCGCGCCGGACGGGCGGGCCAGGGCGCCCTGGCCGTGCTCGTCGCCCGGGACGACCCGCTGGACACATACCTCGTCCACCACCCCGACGCGATCTTCCGCAGGCCCGTGGAGTCCACCGTCCTGGACCCGGACAACCCCTACGTCCTCGCCCCCCACCTGTGCGCCGCCGCGGCCGAGATCCCCCTCACCGAGGAGGACTTCGCACTGTTCGGTCCGGCCGTGCCCGAACTGATGCCGCAGATGGAGCGGCGCGGGCTGCTGCGCCGCCGGGGCACGGGCTGGTACTGGACCCGCCGGGAGCGGGCCGCCGACCTGGCCGACATCCGCGGCCGGGGCGGCAGGCCCGTCCAGGTGGTGGAGGCCGGCACCGGGCGGCTGCTGGGCACGGTCGACGCCGCGGCCGCCCACACCACCGTCCACGACGGCGCGGTCCATCTCCACCAGGGCCGCACCTACGTCGTCAGGCGCCTCGACCTGGACGACGCGGTCGCCCTGGTGGACGAGGCCGCTCCGCCCTGGACGACGATGGCCAGGGACACCACCGCGATCTCCGTCCTGGAGACCGACGCCGAGGTCCCGTGGGGCGAGGCCCGGCTGTGCTTCGGATCGGTCGAGGTCACCAACCAGGTCGTCTCCTACCTGCGCCGCAAGCTCGTCACCGGCGAAGTGCTCGGCGAATCCAAGCTCGACCTGCCGCCGCGCACCCTGCGCACCCGCGCGGTGTGGTGGACGGTCACCGAGGAACAGCTCGACGCCGCCCGGGTGGGCCCGGAGGTGCTGCCCGGAGCCCTGCACGCCGCCGAGCACGCCTCCATCGGCATGCTGCCCCTGTTCGCCACCTGCGACCGCTGGGACATCGGCGGCGTCTCCGTCCCCCTCCATCCCGACACCCTCCTGCCGACCGTCTTCGTCTACGACGGGCACCCCGGCGGCGCCGGCTTCGCCGAGCGCGCCTTCCGCACCGCCCGCGACTGGCTGACCTCGACCCGGCAGGCCATCGCCGCGTGCGAGTGCGACAGCGGCTGTCCGTCGTGCATCCAGTCGCCCAAGTGCGGCAACGGCAACGATCCCCTGCACAAGCGCGGCGCCGTCCGGCTGCTCACCGAACTGCTCCGGCAGGCCCCGCCCGGGCCCGGACCCCGGCCGCGTACGGACCCGCCCGCACCCGTACCGTGAGATCGGCGACGAGATCCCGTACCTGGCAGCGCACCACCCTGGCCCGCTGCGCGTCGGCCACCTCCCGGGCGGCGGAGCATGCCTCCTCCGCGCCCAGGACGGCGTGGTCGGCCGCCGCGAGCGCCGCCGCGTCCGCCGCCGCCCCCGCTCGGTGCCGTACGGCGACGGCCTGCCCCAGGCCCAGTACGACCGCCGCCACCACGCACAGCGTGACTCCGCACAGGGCCGCCCACACCGTGGCCGATCCCCGATCGCGGTGGTCACCCCGGTTCCGCATGCGCCACCGCCTCGGCCGCCACCTCCACGCCCAGCGGCCCCGGACCGGCCGCCCGGGCCGTCACCCGCACCCGCACCAGCTCGCCCTCCCGCGCCATCTCCACTCCCGCTCCGCGCGGCGCGACGGACCTCACCGCCTGCCGGATCCTCTCCGGCGGCTCGTCCCGGGCCGCCGCGCGTGCCCCGGCACCCGCCGCGTCCACGCACCGGACCTGCGCGACCATCGCCGTCACCCCCCACATCAGCATCCCGAGCAGAGCCACCAGGGACGGCACCACCACCGCCGTCTCTGCGGTGACGTAGCCGCGTTCCCGCGCTCCCGCCCCGCCCTTTCCGGGGAGACGCTTCTCAGAAGCCCGCATCGAGCGCCCGTTCGATCAGCCCCTGCATCGCCGTGCTCACCGGACCGCTGGTGACGATCTTGTAGAGCACCGCCGCGAAACCCGCCGCCGCGATCGTGCCCACCGCGTACTCCGCGGTGCTCATCCCGGCCTGCGCGTCCCGGCTCCGCGCCCTGCGCACGACCCGGCCGGCCTGCTCCCTCATCCGTCCCCACATGGCTCTCTCCTCGCGTTCCTCGTCGTTCCGTTGTCTTCCGATGTGCTGCTCTTCGGTGTGCCGTTCCTCGGTCCGCCGACTCCGGTCGGCTCCGGTCGGCTCCGCCGCGGCCTGTCGCCGCGGTCGTCCGCCCGGGTCACATCAGCGCCCCGGCCAGGCCGATGACCACCGGGACCACGCCCGCCAGCAGGAAGGCCGGCAGGAAGCACAGCCCCAGCGGGCCCGTCACCAGGACCGCCGCCCGCCGGGCCCGTTCCGTGGCCGCCCTCGCCCGGCGGGCCCGGCACTCGGCGGCCAGCCGTCCCATGGGCTCCACCGCGGGCACTCCCGTCGTCCCCGCCCGCTCCAGGCAGCGCGCCAGCCCCCCGGCCCCGGGCACCTCGCCCAACCGCTTCCAGACCGCGGCCGGGTCGCCCCCGAGCCTGAGCTCGGCCGAGGCCCTCACCAGCCGTTCACCGAGCGGACCGCCGACCGAGCCGCCCACCGCGCCGGCGGCCTCGCACGGCCCCGATCCCGCCGCCAGACAAGCGGCCAGCAGTTCCGCGATGATCGGCAGTTGCCCGCTCTGCCGCGACTCGGCGCCTCTACCGCCCTGCCCGGGCGTTTCACCGAGATATGCTCGCTTTGCCCTATTTGTCCATATGTCGCGCTCCCGCAGAAAGCGCCGGAGTCCATACGCCGCGACCACCCCCACCAGGCCGCCGACCGGGCCGCCGACCAGCGCGAACCCCAGCCCCACGACCCCGGACACCAGCACCGCGTCCCGCACCGGAAGTCGCCGCCACGCCCCGGCCGCCCGCAGAGGCCCCCGCGGACGGGGTCCGCCTTCCAGCAGGTCCGCCAACCGCCGCCTGCGCGTCCTCCGCGCCGACGACGCCACGCCCGCCAGGCGCACGGCAGCCGATGCGAGGGGGCCGGGAAAATTTGTCCACACCCTGTGGACAGTCCCTCCGTTCATTCCCTGCCGCCTTCCTCGGCCGTCCGGACGATCCGGGAGACCCAGGCCAGCCCGGCCCACTCCAGCAGTCCCGCCGCCACCAGGCAGGCCCATCCGGCCGGAGTGTGCAGCAGCACCCGCAGCGGTTGCGCCCCCATGGCACCGCCCAGCAGCAGCCCGAAGGCGGGCAGCAGCGCCAGCACCAGCGCGGTGGATCTCGGGCCCGCCAACTGAGCCCTCAGCTCCAGCCGTTGATCACGCTCCGAGCGCAGCGCCCCGGCCACCCGGTCCAGGCCGTCCGCGAGCCCCGCGCCTCCGTCCACCGCCACCTGCCAGCACGCGGCCATCCCGGTCAGTCCTTCCGCGCCTTCCTGCCGAGCCGCCTGGCGCAGCGCCCCGGCCACGTCCCCGCCGAAGCGCGCCGCCGCCAGCACCGACCCGCCGCCGTCCTCGAACGCCGGCATCCCGACCGCCAGCAGGGCCCGCTCCGGCGTACGGCCGGCCCGCAATTCCCCGGCGACCGCCGAGCACAGCTCGATGACGGCCTCCTCCCGCGCCTCCCGGGCGCGCCGCCGCTGCCCCCGCCGCAGACGGCGGCCGAGCACCGGGACCGCCGCGGCACCGGCCAGCAGCGGCAGCACCGACTCCCCCAGTAGCGCCAGCACCGCACCGCCCGCCAGACACCATCCCCGGCGTCCCGCCCGGGCGCCGAGCCGTCTCCAGGCCCGGGCGACATCCGCCGCCGGCCCGCCGACACCCCGTCCCCGCGCCACCGGTCCGGCACCGTCCGCGCGCAGCAGACGTGCCCGGCGCACCCCCTCGCGGGAACCGCCCGTCAGCCGGCTCAGCACACCCGCGCACAGCACCGCCGCGCACACCGATCCCGCGTACACCGCTTCCGGCTGCGCTCCCACCGCCGTCACAGCACACCTCCGCCCCGCGCGCACAGCCGCTCCAACCGCGGCCAGCCCCGCTCCCGGACGAATCCGTCCGGGTCCCACACCACGGCGGGCACGGTCGTCACCAGGCCGTACCGGTCCTGCTCCAGCACGTGGACCTCGGCGATCCGCCGCCGCCCGTGGCGGTCCCGCGAAAGGTGGAGCACCACCGACAGCGCCGCCGCGAGCTGGCTGTGCAGTGCGGCCCTGTCCAGCCCCGCCGTGGTGCCCAGCGCCTCCAGCCGGGCCGGCACGTCGGCAGCCGCATTGGCGTGGACCGTTCCGCACCCGCCTTCGTGGCCGGTGTTCAGGGCGGCCAGCAGATCGGTGACCTCCGCGCCGCGCACCTCGCCGACCACGAGCCGGTCCGGCCTCATCCGCAGCGCCTGCCGCACCAGATCCCGCAGGGACACCCGGCCCGCGCCCTCCTGGTTGGCCGGTCTGCTCTCCAGCCGGACCACGTGCGGATGGTCGGGTCGCAACTCGGCGGAGTCCTCGGCCAGGACGATCCGCTCCCGCGGGCCGACCAGCCCCAGCAACGTCGACAGCAGAGTGGTCTTGCCGGAGCCCGTCCCCCCGCTGATCAGGAACGACAGCCGGGCATCCAGGATCGCCCGCAGCAGCCGGTCGCCGCCGGGCGGTACTGTCCCGGCCGCCACCAGTTCCGGCAGGGCGAAGGCGCGCGGCCTGACCACCCGCAAGGACAGGCACGTGCAGCCGACCGCCACCGGCGGCAGCACCGCGTGCAGCCGTGTGCCGTCCGGGAGCCGGGCGTCCACCCACGGACGCGCGTCGTCCAGCCTCCGTCCCGCCGAGGTCGCCAGCCGCTGGGCCAGCCGGCGGACCGCCGCGGCGTCCGGGAAGCGGACTCCGGTGCGTTCCACCCCGCTCCCCCGGTCCACCCAGACCTCGTCCGGCGCGGTCACCAGCACGTCCGTCACGTCCGGTTCGGCCAGCAGCGGTTCCAGCGGCCCGGCTCCGATCATCTCCGACCGGAGGGCCTCCACCACGCCCAGCACCGCGCTGTCGCCGAGCAGCCGCCCCTGGGCCCGCAGCGCCGCCGCGACCCGGGCGGGTGTGGGTTCGGCGCCGGTCTCCGCCAGCCGCAACCGCACCGCGTCCACCAGCGTCCGCGGAGCCCCGGTCCCGGACGCCCCTGTCTCCGCTCCCGCGCGGATGTCCGTGCGCACGCTCATACGGCCACGCTCCCCGGCCCGCCGACGGGCGGCACTCCGCTGCCCTCGGGCACCGCACGCGCCCAGAACTCCGAGCAGAACCGGGCCAGCGGTCCGCGCGCGTCCGCACCGGGCGGCCGACCGCCGTCCACCGCCGACGACAACCCGCCCTCGGTGGGCACCTCGCCGGCCAGCCGCAGTCCGAGCAGCCCGGCGATCTCCTCGCCGTCCAGACCGCTTCCGGCGGAACCGCGCACCACCACCCGCAGATCCCGCAGCACCATGTCCGCCCTGGAGGCCACCCGCTGCGCCGCCGCGACCGCCCGCAGCTCGGCGGGGACCACCAGCAGCCCCAGGTCGAGCTGGACCAGCGCTTCGGCGACCCCCTCGTCCAGCCGCCGGGGCAGGTCCACCACGACCACCCCGCCGCGCCGTCTGGCCGCGCCCAGTACCGCGCGCACCGCCTCGGGCGGGACGGTCACGCTGTCCCCCCGGTCCCAGCTGAGCACACGCAGCCCGTGGAGCCTCGGCAGGGACTCCTCCAGCGCCACACCGCCCACCCTGCCGCGCGACTCGGCGAACGCCGGCCAGCGCAGGCCCTCCGTCCTCTCTCCCCCGAGGAGGATGTCCAGTCCACCGCCGAGCGGATCACCGTCGACGAGCATCGTGCGGTGTCCGGCCCGCGCCGCCGTGACCGCCAGCGCGCAGGCCAGGGTGGAGGCTCCGGCGCCGCCCCGTCCGCCCATCACCCCGACGGTCAGCGCCTGTCGGCCGACGCCTTCGGCGGCGTCGGCGATCCGCCCCGTGAGCCAGGACTCCCCGTCCGGCAGGAAGACCACGTGCTCCGCACCGATCCCCACTCCGCGCCGCCAGACGCCGGAATCGTCCAGATCGCGGCCGACGAGCAGCACTCCGGTCCGGCGTGCGGGGGCGCGCGCCGAGCGGGACAGGGGTCCGGCCCGGTCGTCCCCGACCAGCACCAGCGGAGCGCTCTCCCACTTCCCCGGGCCCGGCAGGGCCCCGTGCGCCACTTCCGCTTCCGCTCCCGCCGCCGCGCACAGTCTCAGCAGATCGTCCAGCAGTTTCTCGTCCTCGGTGACGATCAGGATGCTCCCGGTCACTGTCGCAGTCCCCTTCCGGATTCGTCCTCTCCAGTTCGCGGGCAGCCGCGAACGTTGTGCTCAATGACAGTGCCGGGGACCGGAAAAACGAGATGATCTTGGTCTAAATACGGGGACAACTCGGCAGTTGTGAATAACTTGCTCACTCAAACAGGTGGCGCCGGTGAGCAGCCTGACGAACACGGAGAGTAGCGGATCACGAGAGTCCGGATGTCCGCGCTCCGGAGAGCCGCAGAGGGCGGAAGGAGGGCGCCTCAGGGCGCAAAATGCCCCCGGACATGCGACGACCCCCGCCGGGGGGGAGAGCGGGGGTCGTCTCCACGGCCGACTCGGGGGGGGAGGAGCCGGACCGGGGTAGCACGGTCGCGAACGATCCGTGACTTCCATGGTGTACCCGAGAGCCTTCTCAGGCAAACCCACGCACCCCACCTTACGCCGAATGGCGGGCGCATATGCTCACCCCGTGGAAAACCACTCGCTGCCGCGTACCGCAGCCTTCTTCGACCTGGACAAGACGGTCATTGCGAAGTCGAGCACACTCACCTTCGGCAAGTCCTTCTACCAGGGCGGCCTGATCAATCGGCGTGCCGCTCTCCGCACCGCCTACACGCAGTTCGTGTATCTCGTGGGCGGCGCCGATCACGAGCAGACGGAGCGGATGCGCGCCTACCTGTCCGAGTTGTGCCGCGGCTGGAACGTCCAGCAGGTGAAGGAGATCGTCGCCGAGACGATCCACGACCTCATCGATCCGATCATCTACGACGAGGCCGCATCCCTCATCGAGGAGCACCACCTCGCCGGCCGCGACGTCGTGATCGTGAGCACCTCCGGCTCGGAGGTGGTCGAGCCGATCGGCAAGCTGATCGGCGCGGACCGCGTCGTGGCGACCCGCATGGTCGTCGAGGACGGCTGCTACACGGGCGAGGTGGAGTACTACGCCTACGGCCCGACCAAGGCCGAGGCGGTGCGTGAACTGGCCGCCTCCGAGGGATACGACCTCTCCCGCTGCTACGCCTACAGCGACTCGATCACCGACATACCGATGCTGGAGACGGTCGGCCACCCGCACGCCGTCAACCCGGACCGGGCGCTGCGCCGGGAGGCGATGGCGCGGGACTGGCCGATCCTCACCTTCCAGCGCCCGGTCCGCCTCAAGCAGCGGCTGTCCGGATTCTCCATGCCCCAACGGCCCGCGCTGGCCGCCGCGGTGGCGGTCGGCGCGGCGGCGGCCACCGCCGGGCTGGTGTGGTACGCGAACCGGAGACGCGCCCGATTCGGCACCACGTGAGGGCATTTGAAGGGGAAAGTAAATTCTGAGGCGAACAGTTCCGCTTCGCCCCCTGATGGAGTACAAAGGAACCAGAAGGCCCGCGAGACCTGAACCGAATCGAAATCCGAGAGGAAGTCCGGTACAGACAAAGGCCCCACGGACCTGTACATGGAAACCGGGAACCCACGCGCAGCAGACCCGCGATAGGGCCAGCCGCATCGGGGTCGGGCAGAGTCCCCCCTGATGTTCCGGCAGGAACCGTGCACGCCTGGTACCCCGGTGGACATGCCAGCGGCGACACCGACTCCACGCCGGTGTCGCCGCATCCTTGTGCAGTGGCCGCGGAGCCGGGGCCCCGCACCCGACGGCGACTCGTGCACCGCCGCACGGCCGTGACGTCCGCTCCCCGCCCGGTCCGTAAGGGCCGGGCGGGCCGGGAAAGGCCCACAAGGGGAACGGGAGTCAGGCGGCCCCCCGCTGCAGGGCCTCGCAGACCGCCGTGCTCTCACGCGCCCCCAGTTCCACCGCCCGTCCGCAGTGCGCGATCCACGCCGCCATGCCCTCCGGAGTGCCCGAGACGTACCCCTCGAGGGCCCGGACGTAGGCCTCTCCGCCCTGTTCGGCGTGGCCCACCTCCGCCGGACAGATGGACTTCGGGTCCAGACCGCTGGCGATCAGGACGATCCGTTCCGCCGCCCGGGCCACCGGACCGTTGTACGTGCCGAAGGGGCGCAGGGCCATCAACTCGCCGTGCACCACGGCCGCCGCCACCAGCGCGGGTGCGGAGGATCCCGCCACGACGAGCTGGGCCAGGGCGTCCAGCCGGGCCGAGACCTCGTCGGCGTCCAGCAGCGGGAACCCCTCGAGCAGCGGCTCCGTCACCGGCTCCCCCGCCAGCCGCGGCCGGCCCACCGGTTCGCCGCCGGACCGCACCGAGTCCGCGTCCCGCACGTCCCCGCCCGCCGCCACCAGGTGCAGCCGGGCCAGCACCCGCAACGGCGACTGCCGCCACACGTCAAGCAGTTGACCGGCCTCCGCCGTCACCCGCAGCGCCGCGCCGACCGTGCGCGCCTCGGGGTCCGCCCCGAAGTCGCTGCGGCGGCGGACCTCCTCCAACGGCCAGTCGGCTCCGCCGAGTGCCGCGGAGGCGCGGGCTCCGCGCAGCACCGCCTCGGCGGTGACCTCGCTGCTGCGGCGCCGCATCACCCGGTGGCCGTACACCCGGTCCACGGCTTTGCGCACCGAGTCGACGGATTCGGCGACGCCGGGCAGCGCGCCCAGGGCGGCGAGGGGATCAGCAGTCGTAGGCATGCCTAGACCCTACGCACCCCCGGAGGACGGCCATGCCCCACGTTCGAGTGGTCTTCTTCACGTGGGACCGTCCCGCTCCCCGGACCCCGACTAACCTTCCGGTTATGAAAATCGCTTTCGTCGGAAAGGGCGGCAGCGGCAAGACGACGCTGTCCTCGCTGTTCGTCCGTCATCTCGCCGCCCACCGGGTTCCCGTCGTGGCCGTGGACGCCGACATCAACCAGCACCTGGGCGTCGCGCTGGGGCTGGACGAGGCGGAGGCCGCCGCCCTGCCCGCGATGGGCGCCCATCTGCCGCTGATCAAGGAGTACCTGCGCGGCACCAATCCGCGGATCGCCTCCGCCGAGACGATGATCAAGACGACTCCGCCGGGTGCGGGCTCCCGGCTGCTGCGGATCACCGAGGACAACCCCGTCCACGAAGCCTGCGCCCGCCCCGTCCGGCTCGACGGGGGCGAGGCGCGGCTGATGGTCACCGGCCCCTTCACCGAGGCCGACCTGGGCGTGGCCTGCTACCACTCCAAGGTCGGCGCCGTGGAGATGTACCTGAACCACCTGGTGGACGGGCGGGAGGAGTTCGTGGTCGTCGACATGACGGCGGGCTCGGACTCCTTCGCCTCCGGGATGTTCACACGCTTCGACATGACGTTCCTGGTGGCCGAGCCGACCCGCAAGGGCGTGGCGGTCTACCGGCAGTACAAGGAGTACGCCCGCGACTGGGGCGTCTCCCTGCGGGTCGTCGGCAACAAGGTGCGCGGCGAGGACGACCTGGACTTCCTGCGCGCCGAGGTCGGCGACGACCTGCTGGTGACCGTCGGGGACTCCGACTGGGTGCGCGCGATGGAGAGGGGACGCCACCGGCCCTTCACCGAACTGGAGGGGGCCGTCCGCGAGGCGCTGCGCACGATGTACGAGACGGCTGACGCGTCGTACGAACTGCGCGACTGGGAGCGGTACACGCGTCAGATGGTGCACTTCCACCTGAAGAACGCCGAGAGCTGGGGGAACGCCAGGACGGGAACCGACCTGGCCGCCCAGGTCGACCCCTCCTTCGTGCTGGGCGAGTTCGCACCGGGCGGGGAGCCGGTCCCCGCGCCTCAGCCCGCCTGATCGCGTACACCGGTTCCGTACGCCGCGCCGGGATCCCTCCATGGCTCCGGCGCGGCGTACGGCGGTGGCCTGCCCGCCCCATGAGCCGAACGGCCCGGACGAACCGGGCGGTTCCGGCCGGGCGGCCGGAGTCACGCGGGGCGCCGCGTGCCCGGGTCGGGGGAGGAAGGAGGCGGGGCGGCCCGCCGTACCGTCAGGAAGTCCTTCCAGCCGCCCTTCGGGGCCTGCCCCACCTCCAGGGTGCGCAGCTTTTCCAGGACGGCGGGGTCCTGTGCGTCGAGCCAGTCCACGAGTTGCCGGAAAGAGACGCAGTGGACGTCTTCCTTCGGGCAGATCTCCTTGATGACGTCCTCGACGGCCTTCATGTAGACGCCGCCGTTCCAGTCCTCGAAGTGGTTCCCGACGATCATCGGCGCCCGGTTCCCGTGGTAGGCCCGCTCGAAGCCCCGGAGTAGGCCGTCGCGCATCTGGCGCCCCCATGCGGCGCGCTGCGAGGGGTCACCGTTGACGGTTCCCGATTGGTTGGCGAGGAAGTTGTAGTCCATCGCGAGCGTCTCGAACGAGCGGCCGGGCACCGGGACCTGTTGGAGGGGGAGGTTCCACAGCCCGCCCTCCTTGTCGGGCCAGACCTGGGTTCCGCTGCCCGAGGAGTCGTAGCGGAAACCCATCTCCCGCGCGGCCGGCAGCAGGTTCGCCCGGCCCTCCAGGCAGGGGGTGCGGCCGCCGACCAGTTCCCGGTCGTAGTCGAAGGGGAGCGGCTCCTCGTCCGTCCAGCCGGTGGTGGTCTTCCAGTTCTTCACGAACCACTTGGCCTGCTCGATCTCGCTCTTCCACTGCTCGGCCGTCCAGGTGCCGACGCCGCCCGGCCCGCAGAAGTGGCCGTTGAAGTGGGTGCCTATCTCGCTGCCGTCGAGCCAGGCGCCGCGCAGCTGTTCCAGGGTGGCTCTGACGTTCTCGTCCTTGAGGTAGCCGATGTCGGAGGCGCCGGGCGAGCGGCCGGGCGGTTGGTAGCGGTCGGCCTCCGACTCGGGGAGGACGTAGACGCCGCTGAGGAAGTACGTCATATGGGCGTCGTACTCCCTGCCCACCTCGCGGAAGCGGGAGAAGAGCCGCTTGTCGTCCTCGCCGGCGCCGTCCCAGGAGAAGACGACGAACTGGGGGGGTTTCCGGCCGGGCTCGAGCCTTCCGAACTCGGGCTGGTTGGGCTGGGCGCCTATGTAGGCGGTGGAACCGTCGCCTATCAGCTCCGTCCCGGCGACGCGGCCTTCCTCCCGGCCGTCCTTGTTCGCCCTGTCCCCGCCGCTCCCCGGCGTGCCCGGAGCTCCGGAGCAACCGGCTGCCAGCACGGCCAGCACGGCCGCTCCCGCGACGCCCCTGGCCGACCTTCTCGTGGCTCCCATGGATCCACCTCACCGCTTCTGTGCTCGTATGGCCGACATGTCCGGCCTGCGACCAACCTCACACGCACGGTGAGAGACGCAAGCGCGGCCGGTGGCTCCCTCCGCCTTCTTCACCCCCAGGCGTGAATAACGGACCCGTTTGCCCGACTCCCCTCCCAAGATCCTTTACGCGACATTACGATTCGTTTACCAAAACTTTTAGTAGTCAGCCCTGTTCATACAGTGACGGATCTCTGTGACGGAGACGGATATGTCCGCCTGCGCCCCCTCCCGCTCCTCCGACGCCGACCCCACCGGCCCCACCGGCCGGTCCGCCCACTCGTCCCGCGCCTCCCGGCGAGGAGGCCTTCTGCACCGCTCCCCGTACGGGAACGGCCCCGAAGGGGCCCTGCCCGCCGATCTCTCGGCCTCCGTGGCCGTCTTCCTCATCGCCCTGCCGCTCTCCCTGGGCATCGCGCTGGCCACCGGCGCGCCCCTGCAGGCGGGGCTGGTCGCCGCGGCCGTCGGCGGCATCGTCGCCGGGCGGTTCGGCGGCGCGCCCCTGCAGATCAGCGGACCTGCGGCGGGCCTGACGGTGGTCGTCGCCGAACTGATCCAGCGCTACGGCTGGCGCACCACGTGCGCCATCACGGTGCTCGCCGGTCTGGCCCAGCTCGGCCTGTCCGCGCTGCGCACGGCCCGCTCCGCGCTGATGGTCAGCCCCGCGATCGTGCACGGGATGGTCGCGGGCATCGGCGTGACGATCGCCCTCGCCCAGCTGCACATCGTGCTCGGCGGGGATCCGGAGAGCTCCGCCGTCGCCAACGTGCTGGCCCTGCCCGGGCAGCTGGCCGACCCGCATCCCGCCGCCCTGTCGGTCGGCGCCCTCACGGTGGTCGTCGCCCTGCTGTGGCCGCGGCTGCCCGGCCGGGCGGGCGTCATGGCCCGCACGGTGTTCCCTCCCGCATTGGCGGCGGTGGCGCTGGCGACCGCGGTGGCGGTCCTCTCGGATCTGCGGCTGTCCCGTGTGGACCTGCCGTCCTGGCACAGCCACGCCCTGCCCTCGCTGCCCGAGGGGCCGGTCCTGGGGCTGTTCGCCGCCGTGCTCACCGTCACCCTGGTCGCCAGCGTGGAATCGCTGCTGTCCGCGGTGGCGTCCGACAAGCTGGCCGTCGCCCGCACCCTCCCGGACCACCTGTCGGGCGTCCGGATCCCGCGTGCCGACCTGGACAGGGAACTGCGCGGCCAGGGCCTGGCCAACATGGTCTCCGGCGCCCTGGGCGGGCTTCCCGTCACCGGAGTGGCCGTGCGCACCGCGGCGAACATCCAGGCCGGCGCGGTCAGCCGCAGATCGGCCGTCCTCCATGGGGTGTGGGTGCTGCTCGCCGCCGGGCTGCTGGTGGGCGTGCTGGAGCTGATCCCGCTGGCCGCTCTCGCCGCCCTGGTGATGGTGGTCGGCGTGCAGATGGTCAAGATCGTCCATATCCGCAGCGTCACCCGGCACCGCGAGATCCTGGTGTACGCCGCGACGGCGGCCGGCGTGGTGCTGCTCGGCGTCCTCGAAGGGGTGGGGATCGGCATCGCCGTCGCCGTCGCCCTCGCCCTGCACCGCCTGGCCCACACCCGTGTCACCCACGAGACCGACGAAGAGAGCGGAACCCACCGGGTACGGGTCCGCGGCCAGCTGACGTTCCTCGCGGTGCCGCGGCTGAGCCGGGCCCTGGGCCGGGTGCCCGAGGGGAGCCGGGCGGTGGTCGAGCTGGGAGGCTCCTTCATGGACCATGCCGCGTACGAGGCCCTGCGGGACTGGGAGGCCTCCCACACGGCCCACGGCGGCAGTGTGGAGGTCACCGGCCGGTCGGCGCCCTGCGTGCGGGAGCCCTCGTCCTCGCACGGCTGCACCCCGTGGACCCCCTGGCGCAACCACCAGTGCACCAGGCCGCGCACCGCCTCCGGTGAGAACCCCGACCACGGCCAGCTCCTCGGCGGTGTGCGCAACTTCCAGCGCACCACCGCGCCGCTGGTCCGCACGGAACTGGCACGGCTGGCCCGGGAGGGGCAGCGGCCCTCACACCTCTTCCTCACCTGCGCCGACTCACGCCTGGTCACCAGCATGATCACGTCGAGCGGCCCCGGGGACCTCTTCACCGTGCGCAACGTGGGCAACCTGGTCCCGCCGCCCGGCGCCGAGGTGAACGACGACTCGGTGGCGGCTGCGATCGAGTACGCCGTCGAGGTGCTGCGCGTGAAGTCGATCACCGTCTGCGGACACTCCGGTTGCGGCGCGATGCAGGCCCTGTACGAGTCCGGCCCCAAGGACCCCACCACGCCTCTGAACCGCTGGCTGAGCCACGGCCGTTTCAGCCTGGATCGACTGGCCACCCGGCACGGCGCGGGGCCGCGCATCGCGGACCGCGACACCGTACCGCGCGGGACCGACGGGCTGGAGGCACTGTGCCTGGCCAACGTGGTGCAGCAACTGGAGAACCTGCGGGCCCATCCGTGTGTGGCCCGGCGCCTGGCCGAGGGGTCATTGGAACTGCACGGAATGTACTTCCACGTCGGCGAGGCGCAGACGTACGTCCTGGACGGATCGGGCGGTGGCGGTACCGGGGAGGACCCGGTCTTCACTCCCGTACGTCCCGGCGTGGCGGCGGCCTGACCGGCTGCCGGGTGATCGGGCGGCCCCGCTCCGGAGGGGCGGGACCATACCGTTCGACCGCTTGCCGCCCGCTCACCGGCGTACGCGAACCCCTGGTCGCAAGAGGTCTACACCACTTGGCAGACAAGTCTTGTCAGGCGGCACACAGGCTGGTGAGCTATGACCTGGGACACAGCAGACACCCTGGGAAAGGGAGATGTCGTGAGCAACGAAAGCCTGGCCAACCTGCTCAAGGAGGAACGGAGGTTCGCGCCGCCCGCCGAGCTGGCAGCGAACGCCAACGTCACGGCGGAGGCGTACGAACGGGCGAAAGCGGACCGGCTGGGCTTCTGGGCCGAGCAGGCCCGTCGGCTGACCTGGGAGACGGAGCCGACCGAGACGCTGGACTGGTCGAACCCGCCGTTCGCCAAGTGGTTCAAGGACGGCCGCCTCAACGTGGCCTACAACTGCGTCGACCGCCATGTCGAGGCGGGCCTCGGCGACCGGGTCGCCATCCACTTCGAGGGCGAACCCGGCGACACCCGCTCCATCACCTACGCCGACCTGCAGCGCGAGGTCTCCAAGGCCGCCAACGCCCTCGTCGAACTGGGCGTCCAGGCCGGCGACCGGGTCGCCATCTACATGCCGATGATCCCCGAGACGGTCGTGGCGATGCTGGCCTGCGCCCGCATCGGCGCCCCGCACTCGCTGGTCTTCGGGGGCTTCTCCGCCGACGCGCTGGCCGCCCGCATCCAGGACGCGGACGCCCGGGTCGTCATCACCGCCGACGGCGGCTACCGGCGCGGCAAGCCCAGCGGGCTCAAGCCCGCCGTGGACGAGGCCCTCACCCAGCCGGGCACCGAGAACGTGCGCACCGTCCTGGTCGTGCGCCGCACCGGCGAGGAGACCGCCTGGACCGAGGGCCGCGACGTGTGGTGGCACGAGCTGGTGGACCGCCAGTCCGAGCAGCACACCCCGCAGGCGTTCGAGGCCGAGCACCCGCTGTTCATCCTCTACACCTCCGGCACCACGGGTAAGCCCAAGGGCATCCTCCACACCTCCGGCGGCTACCTCACCCAGGCGTCCTACACCCACCACGCCGTCTTCGACCTCAAGCCCGAGACGGACGTCTACTGGTGCACGGCCGATGTCGGCTGGGTCACCGGCCACTCGTACATCGTCTACGGACCGCTGGCCAACGGCGCCACCCAGGTGATGTACGAGGGCACCCCCGACACCCCGCACAAGGGCCGCTGGTGGGAGATCGTCGAGAAGTACAAGGTGACGATCCTCTACACCGCCCCGACGGCCATCCGCACCTGCATGAAGTGGGGCGACGACATCCCGGCGAAGTTCGACCTGTCCTCGCTGCGCGTGCTGGGCTCGGTCGGCGAGCCGATCAACCCCGAGGCGTGGGTCTGGTACCGCCACCACATCGGCGGCGACCGCACCCCCGTGGTGGACACCTGGTGGCAGACCGAGACCGGCTCCATCATGATCAGCCCGCTGCCGGGCGTCACCGAGGCCAAGCCCGGCTCGGCGCAGGTGCCGCTGCCCGGCATCTCCGCGACCGTCGTGGACGACGAGGGGAACGAGGTCCCCAACGGCTCGGGCGGCTACCTCGTCCTGACCGAGCCGTGGCCGTCGATGCTGCGGACGGTCTGGGGCGACGACCAGCGGTACCTGGACACCTACTGGTCGCGCTTCAAGGACCGCTACTTCGCGGGTGACGGCGCCAAGAAGGACGACGACGGCGACATCTGGCTGCTGGGCCGGGTGGACGACGTGATGCTGGTCTCCGGGCACAACATCTCCACCACCGAGGTCGAGTCCGCGCTCGTCTCCCACCCGAAGGTCGCCGAGGCGGCGGTGGTCGGCGCCACCGACCCGCAGACCACCCAGGCCATCTGCGCCTTCGTCATCCTGCGCGGCAACGCCGCCGAGGACGAGGGCCTGGTGGAGGAGTTGCGCGCCCACGTCGCCAAGCACCTCGGTCCGATCGCCAAGCCGAAGCGCATCCTGCCGGTGGACGAGCTGCCCAAGACCCGCTCCGGCAAGATCATGCGGCGTCTGCTGCGTGACGTCGCCGAGAACCGGGCGCTGGGCGACGTCACCACCCTCACCGACTCCGCGGTCATGGACCTCATCCAGGCCAAGCTGCCGGGCGCCGCCTCCAGCGAGGACTGAGCGCGGCCCGGCACGGAGCACGACGAGGAAGAGGAGGGAGCGCCCGGCACAGCCGGCAGCGCACGACGGACGCAGGGGCGTCCGGCCGCCGTGGACACGGTGGCCGGACGCCCCTGCCCGTTGCGGTGCCGCCGCGGCCGGCCCCGGGGGCGCCACCGCGGGGGAAGGGGAGGAAAGGGACGTGCGGCGCTCCCAACCGGTCCTCAACCGGTCCTCAGCCGGTTCCCGGCCCGTCTCCGACGGCTCGCCGCCGCGACGCCGGGCACCGCGGTCCGGCATGATCTGACCCATTCGGTAGCCCACGACTGGAGGAAGCAAACGATGAGCGCAGCCGACGACGGCCGCAGCATCGGTCAGTTGGTCGCCGCGGCCACGACCGAGCTGTCCGCGCTGGTCCACGAGGAGATCGCGCTGGCCAAGGCCGAACTGCGGCAGGACGTCAAGCGGGGCGTGATCGGCAGCGGGGCCGCCATCGCGGCGGGGGCGCTGCTGCTCTTCTCGCTGCCCGTGTTCAGCTTCGCCGCGGCGTACGGCATCCACAACCTGGGGCTCGGACTCGCCTGGTCCTTCACCGTCGTGGGCGCCGTCTACCTGGTGCTCGCCGCCGTGCTCCTGCTGCTGGCCAAGGCCAAGCTGTCCAAGGTCGAACCGCCGCGGCGCACGATCGCCTCGGCCAAGGAGTCGGCGGCCCTGCTGTCGAACGTCAAACCGCACCCGCGGGCCGTCCCGAAGGGGAGGGGGGAGGCCCGGCCCGTCGAGCACGTGTCACGCTCTTCTGCATGACCGACAAGACGGGCACGACAGGCATGGCAGGCACCCCGGGGGCACCCTCGCCCGGCTCCCCCTCGTCCGTCGTCCGGATGGACGGCCCCTGGACGCACCGGGACGTCGCGGCCAACGGCGCTCGCTTCCACATCGCCGAGATGGGCGACGGCCCGCTGGTGCTGCTGCTGCACGGCTTCCCCCAGTTCTGGTGGACCTGGCGGCACCAGCTCCCCGCCCTGGCCGAAGCGGGTTACCGCGCGGTCGCGATGGACCTGCGGGGGGTGGGCGGCAGCGACCGCACGCCCCGGGGATACGACCCGGCGAACCTCGCGCTCGACGTCACCGGTGTGATCCGCTCGCTGGGGGAGCCCGACGCGGCGCTGGTGGGACACGACCTGGGCGGCTATCTGGCGTGGACGGCGGCGGTGATGCGTCCGAAGCTGATCCGGCGCCTGGCCGTGGCCTCGATGCCGCACCCGCGCCGCTGGCGCGCGGCGATGCTGGGCGATCCGCGGCAGACGACGGCCGGGTCGCACGTCTGGGGCTTCCAGAGCCCCTGGGTCCCCGAGCGCCGGCTGGTGGCGGACGACGGGGCACTGGTCGGCCGCCTGCTGCGGGAGTGGTCCGGGCCGCGGATGCCGGAGGACGACGCGGTCGAGGTCTACCGCCGGGCGATGTGCATCCCCTCCACCGCGCACTGCTCGATCGAGCCGTACCGCTGGATGGTCCGGTCGCTGGCGCGGCTCGACGGCTTCCAGTTCAACCGGCGCATGAGGCGCCCGGTCCGTGTCCCCACCCTCCACCTGCACGGTTCCCTCGACCCGGTGATGCGCACCCGCAGCGCGGCGGGCTCGGGCGAGTACGTGGAGGCCCCGTACCGCTGGCGCCTGTTCGACGGGCTCGGCCACTTCCCGCACGAGGAGGACCCGGAGGCGTTCACCAAGGAACTGATCGACTGGCTCAAGGACCCCGAGCCGGACCGGTGATGTGAGCACGTGACATACGCATACGCCAATTGACGGGCCATTGGGCGATTACCGACCTTGGGCACCGGGCAGAGTCCGGGGTATGGGCTGGACGCACGACTACCGTGACGTGTCACGCGACATCCGGGAGCAGAGCGGCGCGCGGGGCACTCCCCCGCGCTCCCCGCGGGACCACAGCGATCTCCGTGATCCCCGCCTCGGCATCCCCCACATCCTTCGCCGCCGCGCCCGTTGGGTGGGCGCGCGGTTGCGGCATACGCGCCACTGACCGCGGCCGGGGCCGTACCGCCGCGGCGCCGCACTTCCTTCCGCGTCACATCGCGCAGCCCCGGCTGTCCACCGGCCCCTGGGCGGCGCGTCCTCGCTGGATGTCCTGGAGCACCTCGTCGTTGGTGAGGGCGTAGCCGGTGCTGTCGTCCTTCAGGGACTTGGCGAAGATGACGCCGTACACCCTGCCGTCGGGCGTGAGCAGCGGGCCGCCGGAGTTGCCCTGCCGGACGGTGGTGTGGAGGGAGTAGACGTCGCGGCGTACCGTGCCGTGGTGGTAGATGTCCGGGCCGGTGGCCTGGATGCGTCCGCGCACCCGTGCGGAGCGGACGTCGAATCCTCCGTTCTCCGGGAAGCCCGCGACGATCGCGTCGTCGCCGGTCTCCGCGTCCTCCTGCGCGAACCGCAGCGCCGGCGCGTCGAGTGACGGCACGTCGAGCACGGCGATGTCGCGTTCCCAGTCGTAGAGGACGACCGTGGCGTCGTGGAGCCTGCCCTCGCCGCCGACCTGCACGGTCGGTTCGTCGACGCCGCCGACCACGTGCGCGTTGGTCATCACGCGCCCATCGCCGAAGACGAATCCCGTGCCCTCCAGCACCTTGGCGCAGCTTGTCGCCGTGCCCATCACCTTGACGATGGACCGCTTGGCGCGGGCGACGGCCGGACTGTCGACGAGCGCCGGGTCCGGGGGCTCCACGGAGGTGATGGGTTCGTTGGCGAACGGGGAGAAGACCTGCGGGAAGCCGTTCTGCGCGAGGACGGACGTGAAGTCCGCGAACCAGGTGTCGGAGTTGTTCGGCAGCACCCCGGAGACGCCCTGGAGCACCGCGGAGTCGCGTGCCTCCCGGGCGAGGACGGGCAGGGTCGTACGGGCCAGCGCCGAGCCGATCAGCCAGGCGACGAGCAGCATGGCCAGGACGTTCACCAGTGCGCCGCCGGTCGCGTCGAGGGCCCGGGCCGGGGACCAGGTGATGCGGCCGCGGAGCCGGTTGCCCAGGTGGGTGGTGAGGGCCTGGCCCACCGAGGCGAACACGATCACCACGATCACCGCCGCGACCGCGCCCAGCGTTCCGGGCGACGCCCCGTCGGTGACCTCGTTCCAGACGACCGGCAGCAGTTGGACCGCGACGAGGCCGCCGCCGAGGAACCCGGCCACCGACAGCACACCCACCACGAAACCCTGGCGGTAGCCGACGACCGCGAACCACACGGCGGCGAGCAGCAGCAGTACGTCCAGCACGTTCACGTCGCCCACCGTCTCATGCGTGCCGGTCGAGAGGGACGAGCCTCCCGGTGTCCCACGGCCGTTCCCATCCGGAGAAGTGCAGTACCCGGTCGATGATCCCGGCCGTGAACCCCCACACCAGGGCTCCTCCGACGAGGAAGCACGGGCCGCGGTAGCCGCTGGGGTGCACCACGGTGGCCCGGTTCGCCGGGTCGGTGAGGTCGGCCACGGAGACGGTGAACACCCGGGCCGTCTCGGCCGGGTCCACCGGCGCCACCGGGCTCGGCTCCCGCCACCAGCCCAGTACGGGCGTGACGACGAATCCGCTCACCGGGATGTAGACGCGCGGCAGCCGGGCGAAGACCTGCACCCCCGCGGGGTCGAGCCCGGTCTCCTCCTCGGCTTCGCGCAGCGCGGCCCGCAGCGGCCCGTCGCCCTCCGGGTCCCCGTCCTCCGGGTCGAGGGCGCCTCCGGGGAAGGACGGCTGCCCTGCGTGGGAGCGCAGGCTGGAGGCCCGTTCCATCAGCAGCAGCTCGGGCCGGGGCCGGTCGCTTCCCGGCGGCCCGCCGTCGCCGAAGAGGACCAGGACGGCCGACTGCCGTCCGCCCTCCCTGGGCGGCAGGAAGCGGCTGAGCTGTGCCGCCCGCACGGTCGCGGCGGCGTCGGCGACCGGGCGGAGCCAGTCTGGCAGCCCCTGGCCGGTGACGGTGACGGGGTCGGCGGGACGGCTGTGCGTCCTGTGTGCGTCCCTCATGCGCCTCACTCCGCGCCCAGCGGCGGCGCGGGCTGTCCGGGGTAGTCCGCCGGGGGCTTGAGCCGCTGGCCCGGCGCGCCCCCCATCTCGTACTTCAGCAGTTTCCTCGCCTTCTCCGGGTCCGTCTCGCCCTCTCCGTAGGAGGGGCAGAGGTGGGCGATCGGGCAGGCGCCGCAGGCGGGTTTGCGGGAGTGGCAGATGCGGCGGCCGTGGAAGATCACCCGGTGCGAGAACATCGTCCACTCGCTCTTGGGGATGATCCCGGCGATCTCGGCCTCGACCTTCTCCGGGTCCGTCTGCTCGGTCAGCTTCCAGCGGCGCACCAGCCGGCCGAAGTGGGTGTCCACCGTGATGCCGGGCCTGCCGAAGGCGTTGCCCAGCACCACGTGGGCCGTCTTCCGGCCGACGCCGGGCAGGGAGACCAGGTCCTCCAGGCTGTTCGGAACCTCGCCGCCGAAGCGGTCGCGCAGGGCCGCGGAGAGCCCGAGCAGCGACCTGGCCTTGTTGCGGAAGAACCCGGTGGGCCGGATCAGCTCCTCCAGCCGCTGGGGATCGGCCGCGGCCATCTCCTCGGGGGTGGGGTAGGCGGCGAAGAGGGCGGGGGTGGTCTGGTTGACCCGCAGGTCGGTGGTCTGGGCGGAGAGGACGGTGGCCACCAGCAGCTGGAAGGGGTTCTCGAAGTCCAGTTCGGGGTGGGCGTAGTAGTACACCTCGGCCAGCTCGCGGTTGATGCGCCGGGCGCGGCGGACCATGGCGAGCCGGGACTCCGGCTTGCCGCCTCTCGTCCTTCTCGCCGCCGCGGCCTGTTCGGCGGGCCCTTGTTCGCCCAGAGCTGAACCACGGGAAGAGCCACGGGACACCGTCACCCGTACGCCCCCTTTCCATCCGGCCTCACCGGCGTGTCGGACACCCGGCCAGCGTACGGGGGAGCGCCGACATTCGCCCCGTTCACCGCCGATTCGGGGCCCGATCGGCCCCCTGACTCATCTGTCGGGCCCCGGGTGCGTCAAACTTGTGATTGATCGCACTGTTTTACCGTCCGGCATCATGGGGGGCGACAGTCCCGTGGGCAGGTCGACAAGGAGAGAACTCGTGGACGACGTTCTGCGGCGCGCCCCGCTTTTCGCGGCGCTTGACGACGAGCAGGCTGCCGAACTGCGTGCCTCCATGACAGAGGTGACCCTCGCCCGGGGCGAGGCCCTCTTCCACGAGGGCGAGCCCGGCGACCGGCTCTACGTGGTGATCGAGGGCAAGGTCAAGCTCCACCGGGCCTCCCCCGACGGCCGCGAGAACATGCTGGCCGTCCTCGGCCCCGGCGAGCTCATCGGCGAGCTGTCCCTGTTCGACCCGGGCCCCCGTACCGCCACGGCCACGGCACTGACCGAGGTCAAGCTCCTCGGCCTGGGCCACGGCGACCTCCAGCCCTGGCTGAACGCCCGCCCCGAGGTCGCCACCGCGCTGCTGCGCGCCGTCGCCCGGCGGCTGCGCCGCACCAACGACTCGATGTCCGACCTGGTCTTCTCCGACGTCCCCGGCCGTGTCGCCAAGGCGCTGCTGGACCTGTCGCGCCGCTTCGGCGTGCAGTCGGAGGAGGGCATCCACGTGGTGCACGACCTCACCCAGGAGGAGCTGGCCCAGCTCGTCGGGGCATCCCGCGAGACGGTCAACAAGGCCCTCGCCGACTTCGCCAGCCGCGGCTGGCTCCGTCTGGAGGCCCGCGCCGTCATCCTCCTCGACGTGGAGCGCCTGGCGAAGCGCTCGCGCTGAGCCCCGCCGCGCCCGGCGTCCGACGTCCCGCGTTCGGCACACGGCCGCCGTCACACCAGGCCGTGCTCCTCCAGGTACTCCAGCTGCGCCCGCACCGACAGCTCGGCGGCGGGCCACAGCGTGCGGTCCACGTCCGCGTAGACGTGCGCCACCACCTCCGGGGCCGTGCGGTAGCCGTTCTCGACGGCCGTCTCCACCTGCGCGAGCCGCTTGGCGCGGTGCGCCAGGTAGTACTCGACGGCCCCCTGCGCGTCGTCCAGCACCGGCCCGTGCCCCGGCAGCACCGTGTGCACGCCGTCGTCCACGGTCAGTGAGCGCAGCCGCCGCAGCGAGTCCAGGTAGTCGCCCAGCCGCCCGTCGGGGTGGGCGACCATCGTCGTGCCGCGGCCCAGCACGGTGTCGCCGGTGAGGATCGCGGCGTCGGCCGGCAGGTGGAAGCTGAGCGAGTCGGCGGTGTGCCCCGGCGTCGGGACCACCCGCAGCTCCAGGCCCCCGGCGGTGACCACGTCCCCGGCCGACAGGCCCTCGTCCCCCAGCCGCAGCGCCGGATCGAGCGCCCGGACGGCCGTGCCGGTCAGCTCCGCGAAGCGGGCGGCTCCCTCGGCGTGGTCGGCGTGGCCGTGGGTCAGGAGCGTCAGCGCCACCCGCCTGCCCGCCCGTTCCACGGTGTCGATCACCCTGCGCAGGTGCCCCTCGTCCAGCGGCCCGGGGTCGACGACGACCGCCAGGGACGAGTCCGGCTCGGCGACGATCCAGGTGTTGGTGCCGTCCAGCGTCATCGGCGAGGCGTTCGGCGCGAGCACGCACACCGCGCGGGCGGTGCCCGTGCCGTCGATCGCGCCGCCGCGCGGCTGCCCGGGAAGGGCCGCTGCGTCCGTCATGCCCTGACTCCCCCGTCCTCTTCCGCGGCCCGCTTCCCCGCGGGCACGTGCTTGGTGAACTCCTCGTGCCCCGGCCAGCTCAGGACCACCCGTCGCCCGCCGGACCCGTCGTCCTCCAGCGTCGCCCGGGCCAGCACGGGCGTCAGGTCGCGTCCGGCGGACGCGGCCAGGGCCGCGGACGCGTCCGGGTACGGCTGGAGCTGCCGCAGGGTGGCGATGGTCGGGGGCATCATCGTCAGCTCACCGCGGTCGTAGGCGGCGGCCGCGTCCGCCGGGCGGATCCACACCGTGCGGTCCGCCTCGGTGGAGGCGTTGCGGGTGCGCTGTCCCTCGGGCAGGGCCGCGACGAAGAACCAGGTGTCGTAGCGTCGCGCCTCGAACTCCGGGGTGATCCAGCGGGCCCAGGCGCCCAGCAGGTCGCTGCGGAGCACCAGCTCGCGGCGGGTGAGGAAGTCGGCGAAGGACAGCTCGCGGGCCACCAGCGCCGCCCGGTCCGCCTCCCAGTCCTCGCCCGTGGTGTCGGCGACGACGGTGTCCGGGTCCGGGCCCGCCAGCAGGACGCCCGCCTCCTCGAAGGTCTCGCGCACGGCCGCGCACACCACGGCCTGCGCGACCCGCTCGTCCACCCCGAGCCGCCGCGCCCACTCCTCGCGCGTCGGGCCGGCCCAGGCCGGCAGGTGCCGGTCGCTCTCGTCGCGCGGATCGACGCCGCCGCCCGGGTAGGCGTACGCGCCCCCGGCGAAGGCCATGGAGGCGCGGCGGCGCAGCATGTGGACGGCCGGGCCGCCGTCGGCGTCCCTCAGCAGCATCACGGTCGCCGCCCGGCGGGGCTCCACGGGCGTGAGCCGTCCCTCGGCCAGGGCGCGGATGCGATCGGGCCACTCGGGCGGGTACCACTGCCCGTTCCCGGCCGGGGACGGCTGGGACGACTGCGGCGGCTGGGACGGGGAGCTCGGCGGCGTTGACGGCATGGCCGGATCGTACGGCCGCGAGCTGCGATGTTCGAGGGTTGATCTCGAACATCACAGCCGTCCGGCACGCCCGGCGCCCCGTCCGCCGGTCAGTCCGCCGGTCAGTCCGCCAGCTCGACCAGGACCTCCAGCTCGACCGGCGCGTCGATCGGCAGCACCGCGACGCCCACCGCGCTGCGGGCGTGGACGCCCTTGTCGCCGAAGACCTCGCCGAACAGCTCGCTGGCGCCGTTGATCACCCCGGGCTGGCCGGTGAAGTCCGGAGCGGAGGCGACGAACCCGGTGACCTTGACGATCCGGGCGATCCGGTCCAGGTCGCCGGCGACGGACTTCACCGCCGCCAGGGCGTTCAGCGCGCAGGTCCGGGCGAGGTCCTTGGCCTCCTCCGCCGTCACCTCGGCGCCGACCTTCCCGCTCACCGGCAGCTTGCCGTCGACCAGCGGCAGCTGGCCGGAGGTCTGCACGTAGGAACCGGACCGTACGGCCGGGACGTACGCCGCCAGCGGGGCGGCCACCTCCGGCAGCGTCAGGCCCAGCTCCTCCAGACGCGCCTGGACGGAGCTCACTGCTTCTCCCGCTTGAGGTAGGCCACGAGCTGTTCGGGGTTCGGTCCCGGCACGACCTGGACCAGTTCCCAGCCGTCCTCGCCCCAGGTGTCCAGGATCTGCTTGGTCGCGTGCACGAGCAGCGGCACGGTGGCGTATTCCCATTTCCTCATGGGGGTGACCTTAGCCGCTCGCCCCACCGCCCCGGGGCCTCCCCCGCCCCCTCCCGCACCGCCATGGCCCATCCCCAGGCGTAGCCCGCCCGGCCGGTGGTTAGGCTCCGAAGGGTGAGCAGGCTCCATGTGGTGACCGGCAAGGGCGGGACCGGCAAGACGACGGTCGCCGCCGCACTCGCACTCGCGCTGGCGGAGGAGGGCAGGCGCGTCCTCCTGGTGGAAGTGGAGGGCAGGCAGGGCATCGCCCAGCTCTTCGAGACCGAGCCCCTCCCGTACGAGGAACGGAAGATCGCGGTCGGACCGGGCGGCGGCGAGGTGTACGCGCTCGCCGTCGACGCCGAGAAGGCCCTGCTGGACTACCTGCAGATGTTCTACAAGCTGGGCGGCGCCGGGCGGGCCCTGAAGAGGATGGGGGCGATCGACTTCGCCACCACCATCGCCCCGGGCGTGCGCGACGTCCTGCTCACCGGAAAGGTCTGCGAGGCGGTGCGCCGCCGTACCCGCAGCGGCGGCTTCGTCTACGACGCGGTCGTCATGGACGCGCCGCCCACCGGCCGGATAACGCGCTTCCTCGCCGTCAACGACCAGGTGGCCGGGCTGGCCCGGGTCGGTCCGATCCACAACCAGGCCCAGGCCGTGATGCGGGTCATCAAGTCGCCCGAGACCGCCGTGCACCTGGTGAGCCTGCTGGAGGAGATGCCCGTCCAGGAGACCGTGGACGGCGTCGCCGAACTGCGCGCGGCGGACCTGCCGGTGGGCCGCGTGTTCGTCAACATGACGCGCCCGGCGCTGCTGGACCGGGAGTCCGTACGGGCCGCCGAGGAGTCCCGCACCGAGATCGCCAAGGCGCTCTCCCGGGCGGGCCTGGGGGGCGCGCGGCGCGGCGGACGCGCGGAGCAGCTCGTCGGTCCGCTGCTCCGCCAGGCCCATGAGCATGCCGAGCGGGTGGCGCTGGAGGACGAGTTGCGCGCGGAGATAGCCGGGCTGGGACTGCCCGTGTACGAGTTGGAGCTCCTGCCCGAGGGCGCCGACCTGCCGGGCGTCTACCGGCTGGCCGGGGAGCTGCGGGAACAGGGGGTGGCGGAGTGACGGCGCGGACGGTGCGGACGGCCGACCCGGGAGGGGGGCTCGGCGAGCTGCCGGTGCTGGACGTCGATCCGCTGATCGACGACCCCGGGACCCGGATCGTGGTCTGCTGCGGCGCGGGCGGCGTCGGCAAGACGACGACGGCCGCGGCCCTGGGTGTGCGGGCGGCCGAGCGCGGCCGGAAGGTGGTCGTCCTCACCATCGACCCGGCGCGCCGGCTGGCCCAGTCGATGGGCCTGACCGAGCTGGACAACACGCCGCGCCGGGTGGAGGGCGTCGGCGAGGCGGCGGGCGGCGAACTCCACGCGATGATGCTGGACATGAAGCGGACCTTCGACGAGATCGTCGAGTCCCACGCCGATCCCCAGCGGGCCCGCGCCATCCTGGAGAACCCCTTCTACCAGTCGCTGTCGGCGGGGTTCGCGGGGACGCAGGAGTACATGGCGATGGAGAAGCTGGGCCAGCTCCGCGCCGAGGACGAGTGGGACCTCATCGTCGTCGACACCCCGCCGAGCAGGTCCGCGCTGGACTTCCTGGACGCGCCCAAGCGCCTGGGGTCGTTCCTGGACGGCAGGTTCATCAGGCTGCTGACGGCCCCCGCGAAGGTCGGCGGCCGGGCGGGGCTGAAGTTCGTGAACCTGGGGGTCTCCGGACTCTCGCTCTTCACCGGTCTGCTCAACAAGCTGCTGGGCACGGGGCTGCTCCGCGACATGCAGACGTTCGTGGCGGCGATGGACACGATGTTCGGCGGTTTCCGCGCCCGCGCCGACGCCACGTACCGGCTGCTCCAGGCCCCGGGTACGGCGTTCCTGGTGGTGGCGGCGCCGGAGCGGGACGCGCTGCGCGAGGCGGCGTACTTCGTCGAGCGGCTGGCCGCGGACCGGATGCCGCTGGCCGGCCTGGTGCTGAACCGGATGCACGGCAGCGAGGCCGCCCACCTCGGCGCGGAGCGGGCGCTGGCCGCCGCGGAGAATCTTGAAGACGAGGGCATTGTCGATCATCACACCGGGAAGGGTGGTGGAGGACGCACTTCGCGGTCCGCCTCCGACGACGGCTCCCCCGCCGGCGCCTCCCCCGAGGACTTTCCCGAGGAACTCCGCGAAGGCTCCGTGAACGGCTCCCCCACGACGGCCGAGCGGCTGGCCTCCGGGCTGCTGAGGCTGCACGCCGAACGCATGCACGTGCTCGCCCGTGAACGGCGCACGCTGGACCGCTTCGCCGCGCTGCACCCCGAGGTGCCGGTGGCGGAGGTCGCCGCGCTGCCCGGTGACGTCCACGACCTGGAGGGGTTGCGGGCGATCGGTGAACGGCTCGCGACGCAGCCCGCGCGCGAGCGCGAATGAGCGGACGCGCGCCCTGACACGGCGGGCGTCGCGCCCGAGCACACGTCAGGCTCCGAGCAACTCCGAGCACACGTCCGGACGCGGCGGCACGACCGTACGGACCCGACGGCCGGATGACGCGGCCGTCACGGTGCACCGGCGGCACGGCCGACGGCGTACCGGTCGGTGCCGACGCCGCCGTACCGGGTCCCGCTCCTCGGCGGGCCGGCCGCGGGCCGGGCCGCGAGTCGGTCCGGGGTCAGCCCGCCGCGGCGTAGTCGCCCTTGTACCGGCGGACCTCGTACCGCCGTCCGTCGACCTCCGCGGGCAGCAGACCCGCGCTGCGCTCGTACTCGGTGCGTGCGGTCTCCAGGAGCCGCCGCCAGGAGGTGACCGTCGGTCGGCGGCGCAGCAGCGCCCTCCGCTCCCGCTCGGTCATGCCGCCCCAGACGCCGAACTCCACGCGGTTGTCGAGGGCGTCGGCCAGGCACTCCGTACGCACCGGGCATCCGGTGCAGACCGCCTTGGCGCGGTTCTGGGCCGCCCCTTGTACGAACAGTTCATCCGGATCGGTAGTGCGGCAGGCCGCCTGCGCACTCCAGTCGGTTACCCAGCTCATGCCGGCGCCGTCCTCTCCCGAATCGAGGCTCCCCCACGGCGGCAACGGCATATTCACCGCTGCCAGTGCAGGACGTTACGGAAGGCGAGCAGGGCACAACACCCCCGACGGGCCCAATCTCAAATGGCCCGAACGGACTATGGGTAAGCCACAGATCACCCAACGGAGTGACCCGGGAACGAAACGGACTTACTTCTCGCAAGCGATGTTTTCGCCCGCCGTTCAATATCCCTTGGAAGGAAGTTTCCTGACACAAGGTTGCAATTCGGTCACATCTCAACACCCAATGGAGTGATCTGAGAGTTGACAAGGAACCGCACAGCCATGTCAGACGTGATACAGCGTAGGCGAACACATGCTCACCTGTCCGGCGATTGAGAACGTAGGCTGCCTGTATGGCTAACAAGCGCTCGGGTGGCGGGCTGACCGGGCCCCAACAAGCCGCCAAGTTCCTCGGCGTCAGCGTGCTCGCGGGAGCCGTGCTGGCGGGCCTCGCGCTGCCCGTCGCCGGGGGCCTCGGCCTCGCCGCCAAGGGGACGGTCGAGAGCTTCGACGAGATACCCATCGACTTCAAGCGTCCCCCGCTGAGCCAGAAGAACCGGATCCTCGACTCCGAGGGCAATCTGATCGCCACCGACTACTACCGCGACCGCACGGTGGTGCCGCTGGAGAAGATGGCCCCGGTCATGCGGAAGGCCATCGTCGCCATCGAGGACTCGCGGTTCTACGAGCACGGGGCGATCGACCTCAAGAGCGTGCTGCGCGCCCTCAACAAGAACGCCCAGCAGGGCGAGGTCGCCGAGGGCGGGTCCACCCTCACCCAGCAGTACGTCAAGAACGTCTTCGTGGAGCAGGCCGGCGACGACCAGAAGAAGGTCGCCGAGGCCACCCAGCAGACCCTCGGCCGCAAGATCCAGGAACTGAAGTACGCGATCAAGGTCGAGGAGGAGCTGAGCAAGGACCAGATCCTGGAGAACTACCTCAACATCACGTTCTTCGGGCAGCAGGCCTACGGAATCGAGGCCGCGGCACGGCGCTACTTCTCCAAGAACGCCGCCGACCTGGAGCTCCACGAGGCCGCCCTCCTCGCCGGCCTCGTCCAGTCCCCCACCTACTACGACCCGGTCAACTACCCCGACCGGGCCGTCAAGCGCCGCAACGTCGTGCTCAACCGGATGGCCGAGACGGGAGCAGCCTCGAAGGAGGACGTCGCGGCGGCCAAGAAGCAGGAGCTGGGCCTCAAGGTCAGCCGCCCCAGGAGCGGCTGCATCACCGCCACCGACAAGGCGGGCTTCTTCTGCGATTACGTCCGCCGGATCCTCCTGACCGACCCGGTCTTCGGCAAGACCGAGGAGGAGCGCAGGGAGCGCTGGAAGCAGGGCGGTCTGACGATCCGCACCACCCTCTCGCCCAAGGCGCAGAAGGCCGCCGCCGAGGCCGCCACCAGCAGGGTCTACAAGGACGACCCGGTGGCCGCCTCCGTGGTCCAGGTGGAGCCCGGCACCGGGAAGATCCTCTCGATGGCCCAGAGCCGCCCCTACGGCCTGGACAACAACAAGAACGAGACGCTCATCAACCTGGCGGTCGGCAGCGAGATGGGCGGCAGCACCTACGGCTTCCAGGTCGGCTCCACCTTCAAGCCGATCACGGCCGCCGCCGCCCTGGAGAAGGGCATCAGCCCCGCGCACTCCTACTCCAGCGGCTGGAAGACCCCGTTCAAGGAGAGCGACTTCACCACCTGTGAGGGCAAGCCCTACGGCAGCGGCGAGTGGTCCGTCCAGAACGAGCTGGAGTCCGAGGCCGGCACCTGGGACATGACCAGCGCGCTCGGGAAGTCGATCAACACCTACTTCGTCCACCTGGGGCAGAAGGCCGGCCTGTGCGACGTCGTGACCCTGGCGGAGAAGATGGGCATCGAACGCGGCACCGGCCAGCCGCTGGAGCGGAAGCCCGCCATCTTCCTGGGCGGCCAGAACATCAGCCCCCTGGACATGGCCGCCGCGTACGCCACCTTCGCCAACCGCGGCACCTACTGCTCCCCGGTCGCGATCGAGAAGGTCACGGACGCCGACGGCAAGCGGCTGCCGGTGCCCCGCACCACCTGCGACCGGGTGATGAAGGAGCACACCGCGGACAGCATCAACAAGATGCTCAAGGGCGTGGTCGAGGACGGCACCGGCACGCGGGCCGGTCTCTCCGACCGCGACAACGCGGGCAAGACCGGTACGACGGACGGCCGCAAGGACGCCTGGTTCGTCGGTTACACCCCGAACCTCTCCACCGCCGTGTGGGTCGGCGACGACATCGGCGAGCAGTCCGAGATGTACAACCTCACCATCGGCGGCCGGTACTACGACAAGGTCTGCGGCGGCTGCCTGCCCGGCCCCATCTGGAGGACGGCGATGACCGGGGCCCTGGCGGGCGAGCCGGCCGAGTCCTTCAACGACGTCCAGGTGCCGCGCGGCGACAGCGGCGAGGGCAAGGACCGGGACCGCGGCGGTGACGGCGACGACGACAAGCCGGGCGACGGCCGGCCCGGGTTCCGCCTGCCGGGCCTGCCGGACATCACCGTCCCGCCCGGCCTGATCAGCGGAGGCGGCGACGGGGACACCGGAGGCACCGCCACAGGCGGGGACACCGGCGGCACCTCGGCCGCTGGCACCTCGACCGGAGGCACCGCCACCGGAGGGGACACCGTCGGCGCCACCGCCGGAGGGCTCCCCAACGGGGGGAACGCCAACGGCGGCTGGCGCACCGAGGGCCAGGACGGCGGCTGGGGTCCGAGGTAGCCGGACGGATCCGAGGACACCGCGAAAGCACCGAAGGGGTGCCCCGCCGATCGCCGGCCGGGCACCCCTTCCCCGTTCTCGCGTGCCGCGGTCAGCCCGCCAGGCGCCTCTTGACGGCGGCGGCCACCCGGCTGCCCTCCGCCCGGCCCGCCACCTTCGGGTTCACGATCTTCATCACGGCGCCCATGGCCTTGGGCCCCTCGGCGCCTGCGGCCTTCGCCTCCGCCACGGCCTCGGCCACCAGCACGTCCAGCTCCTCGTCGGTGAGCTGCTGGGGCAGGTACTCGGCGAGCACCTCGCCCTCGGCCTTCTCCCGCTCGGCCTGCTCGGCACGCCCGCCCTTGGCGAAGGCGTCCGCCGCCTCCCGCCGCTTCTTGGCCTCACGGGCGATGATCTGCTCGACCTCCGCATCGGACAGCTCGCGGGCGGTCTCGCCCGCCACCTCCTCCTTCTGGATCGCGGTCAGCGTGAGGCGGAGGGTGGAGGAGCGCAGCTCGTCGCGCGCCTTGATCGCCGCGGTGAGGTCGTCCTTGAGCCGGGTCTTGAGCGTGGTCATGCCCGAAGTGTGCCAGGACGTACGGCCGAACGCCCACTGGATTGCGGGCCGCCGTCCCGTCCGCGGGCCGCCGGGGCATCTGCGACCATGTCCCCATGCTTGCGCGATACCCGCTCTCCCTCAGGATTCCCCTCGGCATCACGGCGGTAGGCGCGGCCTGCGTCGCCTACTCGGCGGGCATCGAGGCCCGCTCGTTCCGCCTCCGGCGCGTCACCGTCCCCGTCCTGCCGCACGGGATGAGGCCGCTGCGGCTGCTCCAGGTGTCCGACATCCACATGGTCGGCGGCCAGCGCAAGAAGCAGCGCTGGCTCCAGTCGCTGGCCGGGCTCCGCCCCGACTTCGTGATCAACACCGGCGACAACCTCTCCGATCCGGAGGCCGTCCCCGAGCTCCTGGACGCACTCGGCCCGCTGATGGAGTACCCCGGCGCGTACGTCTTCGGCTCCAACGACTACTACGGCCCCCGGCTGCGCAACCCCGCCCGCTACCTGGTGGAGAAGGCCACCGGCCGCCACGGACTCAACGGCAACCCGCCGGCCGTCGGCGCCGTTCACAACCCGTGGGAGGGCATGCGCGACACCTTCGACGCCGCGGGCTGGATCGGCCTGTCCAACACGCGCGGCCGCCTCAAGCTCGACAACGGCCGGGAGATCGCCCTCACCGGTCTGGACGACCCGCACATCAAGCGCGACCGCTACGAGGAGGTGGCCGGCGGCCCCGAGCCCGGCGCGGACCTCTCCCTCGCCGTGGTCCACGCCCCCTACCTGCGGGTCCTGGACGCCTTCACCGCCGACGGCTACCCGCTCATCCTGGCCGGCCACACCCACGGCGGCCAGCTCCGCGTGCCCTTCTACGGCGCCCTGGTCACCAACTGCGACCTGGACACCGACCGCGCCCGGGGCCTGTCCTTCCACCAGGCGGAGGGCCGCCGCTCCTACCTCCACGTCTCCGCGGGCTGCGGCGCCAACCGCTACACGCCGTTCCGCTTCGCCTGCCCCCCGGAGGCCACCCTCCTCACCCTGATCGAACGTCCCTGACCCCGGGGCCCGCCACCCCCTGCCGCACCGGGGAAACCGGATTTCGTCTCAGCGCGGGCGTGGGCTAAAGTAGTCCTCGTTGCAACGGGGTGTGGCGCAGCTTGGCAGCGCGCTTCGTTCGGGACGAAGAGGTCGTGGGTTCAAATCCCGCCACCCCGACGCAGGTCAGATGCCCTGCCGGAGAGATCCGGCAGGGCATCTGGTTTTCCGATGCCCGGTGGAGCGGCGGCGGTCGGCGGTACCGCCGTGCCGCGGAGCGCCCGGCCCGGGCGGGTGCCCGGGCCGGGTGTGCCCGGGTGTGGACGGCGCGGATCCCGTGCCCGCCTCGCCGGAGTGCGCGCCCAACCGCGCCGCGGGTCGGGCGGGTTGCCTTCCGTCCGGCGCGTGAGCTGCGGTCCCCGCGAGCCGAACAGCCGTCCTCCGGCAGCGTTCTGCCGGGTGCGGACGTCAAGTCGGGTGCGGCGGGGTTCTCGTGGGGGTGCCCTCTCCCCGGCCGTCCCCGTGTGCGGCCGGGGAGAGGGCGGGTCAGGGTGCCGGGGACGTGGTGTCGAGGCGGGCGAGGACCGTGCCGTCGGGGCCGTACACGGTGACCGTGGCCGAGGTCTCGTCGGGGCCGAGGCGGCCCGCGTCCACGTGGTACACGCCCCAGCCCGGGTCGTCCGGCAGGCTCACCAGGCCCGCCTCCCAGGTGCGGCCGGCCGCGGTCACCGTGATCCGTGCCGGTTCGGTGTCGGTGCGCCAGGCGCCGGTGTAGAGCACGCCGCGGTCCGGGGAGAAGCTGATGCCGCCGCTGAGGCTGTTGGGACGGATGCCGTCGCCGACGGCCTTCCTGGCTTGCCGGACGGATTCCCGGAAGCCCTCCGGGCTCCAGTCGACGACGTAGTTCTGCCGCCCCTCCGGCAGCAGCCCCAGCAGCGCGCCCTGGCCGATCTCCACCGGCTCGTACGGCCGCACCACCCGTACGCCCGGCACGGGTGCGGGCGGGGGCGAGGGCGCCGGGGACACGGTGGACGCCGCCGGGGGCGCGGCGGGTCCGGCGGGCGGGCCGGACGGCAGGAGCAGGGCGCCGGCGAGGCAGCCCAGGACGGCCGCGGCCGCCGTGCCCGCCAGGGCCCGGTGGCGCTGCCGTCTCCTGCGCCGCCCTTCACGCAGGACGGCGTCCACGGGCGGCGGGCCCGGACGCAGGGCGTCGGCCTCCCGTCGCAGGGCCTCCGCCAGGCGGGCGGTCTCCGCCGGCCGGCCGGTCTCGTGGTCCATCGGCGCCGTCCCCTCCCGTCCCGCTCGTGCGCCCCTCGCGTTCCGCGACCGGTGCCCGTTCACCGCCGTGCCCCCGCTCCGGACGGGGCAGGCGTCCTGCCGTCCCCCAGTCCCAGGACGGCGCCGTCGCGGCGCAGCTTCGCCAGGGCCCGGGCCGTGTGGCTCCTGACCGTGCCCACCCGGGTGCCGAGCACCTTCGCGACCTCGCTCTCGCTGCGGTCCTCCAGGAAGCGCAGGACCACCACCGCCCGCTGCCGTGCGGGGAGGCGTCCGAGGGCCTCCAGCAGCAGGCTGCGGTCGACGACCTGGTCCGTCCGGTCGGCGGCCTGCGAGTCCGGGAAGCGGGTGGTCGGCCACTCCCGGACCCGCAGGCCGCGGAGCCGGTCCACATTCGAGTTGATCATGATGCGCCAGACGTAGGCGTCCGGATCGTCGGCACGCTGCACACGCTCCCATCTGGTGTAGGCCTTGGCCAGGGCGGCCTGCACCAAGTCCTCGGCGTCGTGGTGGTTGCCGGTGAGGAGGTACGCGGTCCGGAGCATGCGCGGCCACCGGCCGGTCACGTACTCGCGGAAGTCCGCCTCCGCGCTCGTCTTCAAACGGGGCCTCGGTTCGCCGTGGGTCCGCCGCCGCGCCGGGCTCGGCGCCCGGCGCGGCAGCGTGCGTCCGTGGTCGGGGTGGGTGGGTCTACCGGGTGGGGAAGTCCATCACCAGGTCGTCGATGACGGTTCCGTCGGGCGCGTAGGCGGTGACGGTGACGGGGGCCTTCCGGGCGTCCGTGCGGCCCGCGTCCAGGTGGTAGGCGCCCCAGCCGGGGTTGCCGGGCAGGCGGAGGATCCCGGCGTCGAAGGTGCCGTCGGCGGTCCGGACGGTGATCCGGGCGGGCACGGTGTCCGAGCGCCAGGCGCCGGTGAACAGGCTGCCGCGCTCCGGCGAGTAGTGGAGGCCGCCGCTGAGGCTGTTGGGACGGATGTCGTCCCCGACGTACCCCTTCGCCCGCCGGACGGATTCCCGGAAGCCCTCCGGGCTCCAGTCGACGACGTAGTTCTGCCGCCCCTCCGGCAGCAGCCCCAGCAGCGCGCCCTGGCCGATCTCCACCGGCTCGTACGGCCGCACCACCCGCACGCCGGGCGCCGTGGCGGCCTCGGCCGGAGCGGCGTGGCTCCGGTCCTCGTGGACGGTGACGGCCGTGCGCTCCGGACCCCGGTCCCCGGCCTGCCCCCGTGCGAGGGCGGCGGTGCTTCCCAGTCCCGTCAGCACGGCGGCGGCGATCAAGGCCGCGGCGAGCCGCTGCTTGCCCATGTGTCTCTGTGTCCTCCGCGTCGTGGCGTGCGCGGTCGCACGCCGTCGGCCGGGGCCGGTCCGGGCGGCGCCCGGTGGCCCCTTTCGCTGTCACGACTCAGACGGGAGGAGGCGGCGGGATCTATGTCCGGCCGCCGGAGAAATCAGCGGGCGGTCTTCTCCGCGGTCTCCGGGGTCTCCGGGGACGCCTCCGGGCCGGAGATGCCGGGGACTCCGGAGGTTCCGGGGGCGTCGGGGGCCGGGGCGGGGTCCGGTTCGATGCCGAGGGCGAGGTCGCGGGCGATCTCCACCTCGCGGCGGAACAGCCGGTACCACATGAAGAGCGCGAAGCCGGCGAAGACGAACCACTGGGCGGTGTAGCCCAGGTTCTGGAAGGCCTTGACGTCCAGCCCGGAGCCCTCCGGCGTGGTCGGCGGCACCGCCTCCATCGGCTCCTGCGGCTCCTGGACGGCGATCCACACGTTGTGGACGTCGTAGGGCACCTCGTTGACGAGGGTGGCCGCGCTGATGATGCCGAGCTGCCCGTCCGGCAGGGCTCCGGCGCGGGCGCCCTGGGAGCTCTGGCTCTCGGGCGCCTGGAGCACGCCGGTCACGGTCACCTCGCCGTCCGGCGCCTCGGGCACCCGGGAGGGGTCCGCCTTCCCGGGCAGCCAGCCGCGGACGACGGGGAGGGCCGGGTCGCCGTCGATGCGCAGCATGGACAGGACGTAGAAGCCGTCGCGGTCGCCGATGCCGCGCCCCGGCACCAGGAACTCGTGGTCGTCGTAGCGGCCGGTGGCCCGGGCCGGTTCCCCGACGGTGTCCTCGGTGAGGGGCAGCAGGTCGTCCAGGGGCCGGGTCTCGGCGTCCGAGATCCCGTCGACGGTGCGTTCCCGCCGGTCCTGGTGCGAGTCCACGCGGTCCTCGAAGCGGCCGAGCTGCCAGCTCCCCATGAAGACGCAGACGGGAATCGACAGCAGCAGGAAGAGGTTGATCGCCCACCAGCGCGGGGTCAGCAGGAACCGGTACACGCCCTCAACGGTACGGCGGCGCCCCGGGCCCGTCCCACTCGCCCCCTCCACCCGGTGCGTCCGGCCCCCGGCCGTTCCGTCCGGCCGGCCCCGGGCGTCCCGGCCCTCTGCCGGGCGGGACGCGCCGGGGCCGCGCCGGCCGGATCACTCGGACGGGAGGGGGCCGGTGCGGTACACCGTCCCCGCGCAGGCGTTCGCGATCTGGACGTTGCCCAGCCGGGGCTCCCCGGCCGCCGGTACGTAGCGGAGGATCACCGCGGGCGAGGCGGTGCCGCCCGTGCCGCCGGGGGTGTCGTACCCGAGCTGGGGGCTGACCTCGTTGCCGGGTTCCGGCACGGTGTCGCCGTCCTCGCCGCTGCTGGGGCTGCCGCCGCCTCCCCCGGTGTCGCCGCCTCCGCCGGCGCCGCCGTCACCGCCGGTGCCGGGGGTGTCGCCGCCTCCGCCGGTGGTGGTGTCGCCGCCGGTGCCGGGGGTCGTGACCGGGTCGGGCGCCCGGCACCCGGTGGTGCCGCCCCCCTCGCTCGGCACCCAGGCGAACCGCACCACGTACGCCTGTCCCGGCGCCAGGATGATCGAGGCGGGTTCGGTCGCCGGGTCGGGCAGCAGGGACGCCCTGTCCCCGGGGGTGTGGTGGACGACGCTGACGCCGGAGGGGTCGGCTCCGCCCGAGGTGGTCGCGCTGACCGTGTCGGGGCCCTCGACGCGGCAGGGGGCGTCCGAGACGTTGACGATCCGGAACGATCCGTACACCTGGCCGCCGGCGTCGGCGGGGCCCACCTGGGAACCGCCGTCGCCGAGCTGGGAGCGCAGGCAGCTGGGCGAGGTGGGGCCGAGGGTGTCGTTGGCGTCGGGGCCGGCCGGGCGGTCGGTCCCGGAGGAGTCCCGGGGCTTCTCCGGGCCGTTCGCGCCGCCGTCCTCCCCGGACCGCCGGCCTGATTCGCGGCCGGCGGCGCCGGAGCCGTCGCCGCCGCCCTCGGTCGCCCTCTCGTGGTGGCTGCTGGCGGTGTTGGCGGTGTCGCCGTCCAGGACCCGGGAGACCACGTCGCTCTGTGTCAGGACGGGAGTGGCGATGCCGACGACCAGGGCTGCCGCGACCGCGCCGATCCGCATCTGCCGGCGGCGGGCGCGGCGGGCGGGCACGGCCCGGTGGAGGCGGTCGAGGGCGTCGGGGGACGGCTCGACCTCCCGCACCACGTCGCGCATCAGCAGCCGCAGGGCCTGCTCGTCCACGCCCAGCGGGTCCGGACCGGTATCCCCTTCGGGGTCGTCCCGCTCGGCCGGCTCGCGCCCGGGCGTGTCCGCCCCGCGGTCGCCGTGCGGGTCGCGGTCGCCGTGCGGGTCGCGCCGTTCCTCGTTCTGCCTGTCGCCGCTCATACGGGTGCCTCCATGGCGACGCGCAGGGCCGCGATGCCCCGCGAACCGTAGGCCTTCACCGAACCCAGCGATATGCCGAGCGCCTCGGCCACCTGGGCCTCGGTCATGTCCGCGAAGTACCGCAGGACGAGTACCTCGCGCTGGCGGCGCTGGAGCTTGCGCAGCGCCCTCTTCAGCTCGTCCTGCTCGATGCGCGCGTACGCGCCCTCCTCCGCGCTGGCCATGTCGGGCATCGGCTTGGAGAGCAGCTTGAGCCCGAGGATGCGCCGGCGCAGCGTGGAGCGGGAGAGGTTGACGACGGTCTGCCGCAGGTACGCCAGCGTCTTCTCGGGTTCCCGCACGCGGCTGCGCGCCGAGTGCACACGGATGAACGCCTCCTGGACGACGTCCTCGCAGGAGGCGGTGTCGTCGAGCAGCAGGGCGGCGAGTCCGAGCAGGGAACGGTAGTGGGCGCGGTAGGTCTCGGTGAGGTGGTCGACTGTGGTGCCCGCTGCCATGGCGTCGTCAGCGTCCCTCGGCTGCGCGGGGATCGATGCCTGCCGGGACGCCGACCAGGGGGCGATCACCGGCACACCTCTGTCCGGCGTGCCGCCACGCCCGGGTGCCCGTACGGGCGCTGTCGCGATTCCGAGTGCCTCTGCCACGCCTGTTGGACACGCTGCCCCCCGTCAGGGTTGTACGCGCGGGCCATCGTTCTTGACGACGTGCCGAAGGGCCACATGCGTACCACCTCTTCCTCTGCGCCGCCGTGTGGGCGTCATCGAGCTCCGGCAGTGGAAAAGAGACGCCAGCGCCCGGGTCTTGGTTCCGGGACACGCGGAGGCAAAATCCTCACGCAGGAGTTCGGCCGGGATCAAGGGATTACGGGGACCGACTTCATCACAAGTCCTTCACGATGCGTGAGCGACCTGCGGCGTTCCCCCTCGGGGCGGATGCTTTGCGGTGGTTCGCCCCGTTCGCTCCCGGGTCCGGCCGGTCCTGTCCCTCTTCCGTGCCCGTCCGGCGCGGAGGCGGTTCAGGAGCGGAGGCGGTTCAGGGCCGGTTCGCGGTGAGTTCGGCGGCGATCAGCTCGCCGATCTGCGCGGTGTTGAGCGCGGCGCCCTTGCGCAGGTTGTCGCCGCACACGAACAGCTCCAGTTCCCGCGGGTCGTCCAGCGAGCGCCTGATCCTCCCCACCCAGGCCGGATCGGTCCCGACGGCGTCGGCGGGGGTGGGGAACTCCCCGGCGGCCGGGTCGTCGCACACCACCACGCCCGGCGCGTTCGCCAGGATCTCGTGCGCCTTCTCCACCGAGACCTCGTTCTCGAAGCGGGCGTGCACGGCCAGCGAGTGGGTGGTGATCACGGGGACGTGGACGCAGGTGGCGGTGACGCGCAGGCGCGGCAGGCCCAGGACCTTCCGCGACTCCTCGCGGACCCTCAGCTCCTCCGTCGTCCAGCCGTCCTCCGCCGGCGTCCCGGCGAAGGGCACCACGTTGAGCGCGATGGGCGCCGGGTAGGGGCCGGTGTCGCCCACCGTCCGCCTCAGGTCGCCGGGCTGGATGCCCGCCTCGGTGCCGGCGACGGCGGCGAGCTGCTCGCGCAGGGTGCCCACGCCCCGCCTGCCGGAGGCGGAGGCGGCCTGGTAGGAGGCGACGACCAGCTCCTCCAGCCCCCACTCCGCGTGGAGGGCGCCCAGCGCGACGATCATCGGCAGGGCGGTGCAGCCGGGGCCCGCGACGATGCCGCGCGGACGGACCCGTGCGGCGTGGGCGTTCACCTCGGGCACCACCAGCGGGACGTCCGGGTCCGTCCGGAACGCGGCGGAGCCGTCCACCACCACCGCGCCCTTGGACACCGCCACGGGCGCCCACCGGGCCGAGACCTCGTCGGGCACGTGGAACACGGCGACGTCGGCCCCGTCGAAGACCTCCTCGTCCAGGGCCAGGACCTCGGTCTTCTCGCCGCGCACGGTCAGTTTGCGGCCCGCCGAGCGCGGCGAGGCGGCGAGGCGGATCTCGCCCCAGACGTCCGCGCGCTCGGAGAGCAGCCCCAGCAGCACGGCTCCGGCGGCGCCGGTCGCGCCGACGACGGCCAGCGTGGGCCGGTCGGCGCGGCCGGCGCCGGTACGGGGGAGACCCCCGCCGGGGCTCATCGCCCGGTGCCTCCGTAGACGACCGCCTCGTCGCTCTCGCTGTCCAGGCCGAACGCGGTGTGCACGGCCCGGACCGCCTCGTTGACGTCGTCCTTGCGGGTCACGACCGAGATGCGGATCTCGGAGGTGGAGATCAGCTCGATGTTGACCCCGGCGCCCGACAGCGCCTCGAAGAAGGTCGCGGTGACGCCCGGGTTGGTCTTCATTCCCGCGCCGACCAGCGAGATCTTGGCGATCTGGTCGTCGTAGCGCAGGGAGTCGAAACCGATGGAGCCCTTGGTCTTCTCCAGGGCCTCGATGGCGCCGCGCCCGTCGTCCTTGGGGAGGGTGAAGGAGATGTCGGTCAGACCGGTGGACGCCGCGGAGACGTTCTGCACCACCATGTCGATGTTCAGCTCGGCGTCCGCGAGCACACGGAAGATCTTCGCGGCCTCGCCCGGCTTGTCCGGCACCCCGACGACCGTGATCTTGGCCTGGGACGTGTCGTGCGCGACGCCCGAGATGATCGCCTGCTCCATCGGCTGGTCCCCTTGCGGTTCGTTGCTGACCCACGTGCCCCGCAGCCCGGAGAAGGACGAGCGGACGTGGATCGGGATGTTGTAACGGCGTGCGTACTCGACGCAGCGGTGCAGCAGCACCTTGGAACCGGAGCTGGCCAGTTCCAGCATGTCCTCGAACGAGATCCAGTCGATCTTGCGGGCCTTCTTCACGACCCGCGGGTCGGCGGTGAAGACGCCGTCCACGTCGGTGTAGATCTCGCAGACCTCGGCGTTCAGCGCGGCGGCCAGCGCCACCGCGGTGGTGTCCGAGCCTCCCCGGCCCAGGGTGGTGATGTCCTTCTTGTCCTGCGAGACGCCCTGGAAGCCGGCGACGATGGCGATGTTGCCCTCGTCCAGCGCGGTCTGGATCCGGCCCGGCGTGACGTCGATGATGCGGGCCCTGTTGTGGACGGAGTCGGTGATGACGCCGGCCTGGCTGCCGGTGAACGACTGCGCCTCGTGGCCCAGGGCTTTGATCGCCATCGCCAGCAGGGCCATGGAGATCCGCTCTCCGGCGGTCAGCAGCATGTCGAACTCGCGCCCCGACGCGATCGGGGACACCTCTCCCGCGAGGTCGATCAGCTCGTCCGTCGTGTCGCCCATCGCGGAAACCACGACGACCACCTGGTGGCCGTTCTTCTTGGCTTCGACGACTCGCTTGGCGACGCGCTTGATGCCCTCGGCATCGGCAACGGAGGAGCCGCCGTACTTCTGCACGACAAGGCCCACGTGCGCTCCTCGAACTTTCGTCTTCCGCGGGCCCCGTCCGGGAACCCACCGGTCAGTTCAGTCTAACGAGCAGGCCTTCCCGACCCCGCCCTTACCACATCGTGAGACACCTTTCTCACGGGCAGTGTGGCGCAGCGCCCCGTCGCACCGGCTCAGCGACGACCCCTGCCCGGTCGTACGCCCTTCACACGGAAGTGTCGGGCAGGTCACACCTCCCGCGCGGACGGCGGCGGAAGGAGGCTCTCCGCGCACGGACGGCCGCGCACCGTTTCCCCGTCACCCGAACGGAGGCGGGTGCGCCGCCTCCGGTGGACGCCCGTGGGGGCGCGTGCGTCGATGGACGGTGGGACCCGAGGCCGTTCGGGTGCCCGCGGTGGCGGCGCCACTGCGCTCACCGGCCTCCGGCCGGGCCCCGTCCGCCGGAGGAACGGGTCGGGAACCGTCGGAGAAACCAGCAGGAAGGCACAGGACACATGCGCAAGATCGTCACAGCCACAGCGGCAGCCGTCGTCCTCGCCCTCGCCCCGGCGACGTCGGCGGTGGCCCAGTCCCCGGCCGACTCGGCCGCCTCGCCCGTACCGGCGGCGACGGCGACCCTCGCCCAGGAGAACCAGGAGGACGAAGGCGGCGGCAACGGCGGGCTGTGGGGCCTGCTCGGGCTCCTCGGTCTGCTCGGCCTGATTCCCCGGAAGCAGAAGGAGCGCCACACCGCCGGCTACCAGTCGGGGGGCGGCAGGATGTGAGCCGCGGTCCCGCCACGCGTCCCGCCGGTCCGGCCCGGAACCGGTTCCTGGCCGGACCACCGCCGGTGGACGGAGTGCCGCCCACCGGGGACGCGGACGGGCCCGGGGCACGCACCCGGCCCCGCCGCCGCTCCCGTGAGCACCGGCCCCGCCGCACCGCCGGCCGGCCCCCTCACCCATCACCCATCACCCGCACGAACGAGCGCGTGCCCGCCGACCGCACCGGACGACGGGCGCATGGCCGTGCCCTGCCGCGGGTACAGCGAACACCTCAAAAGCGTCAGAGAGTGACGAGAGGCAGGAATGCGATGAAACACGCGGCGCGCACGGCGCTGGTCCTCGCGGGTGCCGGGGCCGGTGCCGCGGCCCTGCGCAAGCTCGCCTCCCCGCCGTCGGACGCGCGGAGCGGCGAGCGGTGGATGGCGGTCACCGTCAACTGTCCGCCGACGGACGTGCTGCCCGAGGGCAGGCCTCCGCGGCCCCTGGACGAGTTCGGCGACGCCCTGGAGATCACCGTGCGGCCCGCCCCCGGCGACCGCGGCACCGAGCTGGCGGCTCGGTTGCGCGGGGGCGTCTCGCCGACCGAGACCTCCCTGCCGTCCCGGCTGGCCGGCAAGGACCCGCGCCAGGAGGTGCGGCGTGCCCTGCGCGAGGCCAAGTCCCTGCTGGAGACCGGCGAGGTGATGCAGCCCGACGCGCCGCCCACCTCGCGGGAGGAGACCGTCGGCGGCAGGCTCGTCGGGCTGGCGTCCCGGCGCGCCGGAGGGGAGGGCGTGCTGTGAGGGCCGTGTGCTGGGAGGGCGTCAACAAGCTGTCCGTCGAGCAGATCCCCGACCCGGAGATCCGCAACGACCAGGACGTCGTCGTGCGGCTGCTGGCGGGCACCACCTGCGGTTCCGACCTCCATCTGATCGGCGGTTACATTCCGGCGATGAAGGCCGGGGACGTGATCGGACACGAGTTCGTCGGCGAGGTCGTCGAGGTCGGTTCGGGAGTCCGCCGCCACAAGGCCGGCGACCGGGTCGTGGTGAGCTCCTTCATCGGCTGCGGCCGCTGCTGGTACTGCCGGAACGACCTGTGGTCGCTGTGCGACAACACCAACACCAATCCCGGTTTCGGCCAGGCGCTGTTCGGCTACGAGACCGCGGGGATCTTCGGCTACTCGCACGCCATGGGCGGCATCCGCGGCAGCCACGCCGAGTACGTCCGCGTGCCCTTCGCCGACTACGGGGCCTTCACCGTCCCCGAGGGCGTGGACGACGTCAGCGCGCTGTTCGCCTCCGACTCCGTCCCCACCGGCTGGATGGGCGCCGACCTGGGCGGGGTGAAGCCCGGCGACGTGGTGGCGGTGTGGGGGTGCGGCGCGGTCGGGCAGATGGCGGCGCGGGCGGCGATCCTGCTGGGCGCCGAGCGCGTCATCTGCGTGGACCGCATCCCCGAGCGGCTGGCGATGACCGAGGAGCACATCGGCGCCGAGGTGATCGACTACACCACCACCGACGTCGCCGCCGAACTGCGGGAGCGCACCGGGGGCCGGGGTCCCGACGTGTGCATCGAGGCCGTCGGCATGGAGGCCCACAGCACCGGACCGGACTACCTGTACGACCAGGTCAAGCAGCAGCTCCGGCTCCAGACGGACCGTCCCACCGCCGTGCGCCAGGCCATCCACGCCTGCCGCAAGGGCGGTTCGGTCTTCGTCCTGGGCGTCTTCGGCGGAGCGGTCGACAAGTTCCCGCTGGGCATGGTGGTCAACAAGGGCCTGACCCTGCGCGGCGCCCAGCAGCACGGCCAGCGGTACATCCCGATGCTGCTGGACCGCATCGCGAAGGGCGAGATCAGCACCGCCCACCTGGCCACCCACACCATGTCCCTGGACGACGCGCCCCAGGGCTACGACATGTTCAAGCACAAGAAGGACGGCTGCGTGCGGGCGGTCTTCCGTCCGTAGCGCCCCTTCGGGCGCCAGGACGTACGGGTCACGCGCCCGTGCGCGAGGGCAGCGGCCCCGGAAGCCCCGGCTCGGCGGCTTCCGGGGCGTCCGCCGTCATGAGGGCCGCCGTCGCGGGGGCCGCTGTTGCGGGGGCCGCCGCAGGGGCCGTGACGACGGGCGGCCGGACGGCCCGCGTCCTCCTGCCGGCCAGCCGGCAGCCCAGGCACTCACCGTGGCCCGTCATGGGATCCTTGACCCGCCAGTCCCACTGGTCCGCCGGGCGGGGGCCGCTCGGCTTGCCCCAACCCGTCAGGTGCAGCACCCAGGTGACCAGTCCGCCGGCGACGACCACCGCCAGACCGAGCCCGATGCCCAGGGGCCAGGCCGCGCACAGGGCGGCTCCCGCCCCGGCGAACCCGATCAGCGCGACGGTGGTGCCCGTCCACCCGGCGACGGTGTGACCCATGTCGTAGTTGCCGTGCAGGCCGCTCATGGCTCTCCTCGGTGGTCCGGCGGAAAGTAGCTTAGCTCGCTTACTAATTATCTTAGATGCTAAGGAGAATGTGGATGGAGGGCAAGGCCCGCCCCGAGGCGACGGCCGAGCAGGCACTGGCCGCCATGGACCGGCTCATCGCGCTCAGCCTGGTGGGGCAGCACGACATCGCCCAGCGGCTGGGGATGAACGTCACCGACCTGACCTGCTTCGGCCACATCCTCGGAGCGGCGGAGGAGGGCCGCCCCCTCTTCGCCAGGGACCTCGCGGCTCTCGCGAACCTCACCAGCGGCGCGGTCACCGGCGTCCTCGACCGCTTGGAGCGGGCCGGGTACGCCCGCCGGGAGCCGGACCCGGGGGACCGCCGGCGCGTCCGGATCGTCCCCGAGGAGTCCGCCGTCGAACGCGCCATGACGGTGTACGGGCCCTTCTACCAGGGCCTTTCGGAGCTGTTCGCCGACTACACGCCGGACGAGGTCGCCGTGCTCAACGACTGGTTCACCCGTGCCACCGAGCTGATGCGGAAGCATCTGGAGGAGATCCGGCAGGGCGTCGCCGGCTGACCGGAGCCAGCCGTTCCGGCTGCGGCCGGAAAAAGTCCGGGAAAAGTCGTCGCCGGATGTCGAGGGCGCGTTCCCGGCTCCGACCCATGGGTGACGGCGCGCCGGCGGAGCGCGCGAGGCAAGGGGAGGACACCCGAGATGAAGTACCTGCTGATGGTCTACGGCAACCAGGAGAAGTGGGACTCCTGCCCCGCCGAGGAGTGGCCCGGGATCGTCGCCAGGCAGGAGGCGTTCAACGCCAGGTACCGCGGGACCGGCGAACTCCTGGGCGCCTACGGCCTGGCCGACGCCGCCGCCGCCAGGCTGGTGCGGCGCGGCGGGGACGGCGCCCCGGCCGTCACCGACGGGCCGTACCTGGAGACCAAGGAGTACATGGCCAGCTTCTACCTGCTGGACTGCGAGAGCGAGGAACGCGCCCTGGAGATCGCGGCGGACATGCCCCTCGCCGGCACCGACCCGGTCGAGGTGTGGCCGATCCTCCACGAGTCCGCGGGGGACGTGTGAGCGCGGCCCCCACGGCGGACCGCCGCGTCGAGGACCTGCTGCGCGAGCTGGCGCCGCGGGTCCTCGGCGCGCTCGTCCGCCGCCACGGCGACTTCGACACCTGCGAGGACGCCGTCCAGGAGGCCCTCCTCGCCGCCGCCCTCCAGTGGCCGGACGAGGGGGTACCGGACAACCCCGGGGGCTGGCTGCTCACCGTCGCCTCCCGCAGGGTGGTGGACCGGATCCGCGGCGAGCGGGCGCGGCGGCTGCGCGAGGAGCGCATCGCCCTGGCCACCCCGCAGTCCGAACTCCTCGCCCGGCCCGCCGACACCGTCCCCGAGACGGACCGGGACGACTCCCTCGTCCTGCTCTTCCTCTGCTGCCACCCGGCACTGTCCGCTCCGAGCCGCGTCGCCCTGACCCTCCGCGCCGTCGGCGGCCTGACCACCGCACAGATCGCCGCGGCCTTCCTGGTCCCGGAGGCGACGATGGCGCAGAGGATCAGCCGGGCCAAACAGACCATCAGGAAGTCCGGCGTCCCCTTCGCCATGCCGGAGCCCGCCGACCGCGCCGAACGGCTGGACGCGGTGCTGCACGTCCTCTACCTCGTCTTCAACGAGGGCTACACCGCCACCGGCGGCCCCGACCTCACCGCTCCCGAGCTCTCCGCGGAGGCCGTCCGCCTCACCCGCATGCTGCACCGCCTGCTGCCCGACGACACCGAGGTGGCGGGACTGCTGGCCCTGATGCTCCTCACCGACGCCCGCCGCCCCGCCCGCACCGGGCCCGGCGGCGAACTCGTCCCCCTCGCCGAACAGGACCGCGGCCTGTGGAACCGCGACCTCATCGCCGAGGGAACCGCGCTCCTCGGCCGCACCCTGCCCCGCGGCCGGGTCGGCCCCTACCAGCTCCAGGCCGCCATCGCCGCCGTCCACGACGAGGCCGACCGCGTCGAGGCCACGGACTGGGCGCAGATCCTCGGCCTGTACGGCCTGCTGGAGCAGGTCGCTCCGGGCCCGGTGGTCACCCTCAACCGCGCGGTCGCCGTCGCCATGGTGCACGGGCCGGCCGCCGGGCTGGAACTGCTGGACGAGCTGGAGTCCGACAAGCGCATGGCCCGCCACCACCGCCTGTTCGCCACCCGCGCCCACCTGCTGGAGCTCATCGGCGACCACGGCGGCGCGGCCGACGCCTACCGGGAGGCGGCCCGCCGCACCGCCAGCGCGCCCGAGCGCCGCCACCTCACCGCACGCGCTGCCCGTCTGGACGCGGCGTACCGCGGCGCGTGACCGGGTCCTCCGGCGGGCGCCGGGGCCCGGCCCGCGCGGCATGCCCGGCCCGCACGGCACGCCAACTCCGTTACACAGGAGGGTGATCGGCGAACGACTGATCAACTCTTCGCGCTTCCGGGCGAAGAAGCCGTCCCTCCCCGGCCCCTCCCCGACACGTCGCACGGTACGTCCCGCGGCGGCGGGCGGCCGCACCGGACGACCGCCGCCCACCGGGGGCCGGAAGCCCCGTTCGCCCAACTCCCGCTGCGTACAGCCCGCTTCCCGGCCGCCCCCACCGCGGGGAAGCGGCCGTCCGGAAGGGCCGCTTCCGTCCCCGCCGCCCCGTCCGGCCCCGGGTGCGGCCCAACTCCCCCTATACCAGGAGATGTACGTCCTGTGCTCCGGATCTGGCGAGCCCGGCCGACATCCACCACTCTTTGTGTCGGTCCGGAAACACTCGGCACAAACAGGAGGTCAGTCCATGGGCACGGACAGGCGGCACGCCGGCGGCGAGCGGCTCACGGTCGCGGAGGAGGCCGCGGACGAACTGCGGAAGGCACTGCACGGCGTGGGCGTCACCCTGCCGTCGCTCCGCGTCGACCTCGTCTCGTACGCGGGCGAGGTGACCGATCCGCCGCTGGTGGAGCTGGGACGCTGCACGCCCGACACGGCACTGCGCCTGGCCGAGGCCCTCACCCGGGCCGGCCGGAACCCCGGGGACGAGGGACGGTAGCGCCGCCGGGGATCCGCTCCCCGGTGTTCCCGCACGGCCCTCGGGCCGACCCGGCGGCCTTCCGCGCGCCGCGCCCGTCCCCCTCGTGCCGCCGTCTCCGCGGCGGCTCCGGGTGCGGCCGCCCGGGTAGGTTCACACCATGTGGAGGACGGGGAAGCCGCTGGGCTCCGGTCGCAGCGCGGACGTGTACGCGATCGACGACCACTGGGTACTGCGGCGTCACCGGAACGGTCTCGACGCCACCGCCGAGGCGGCCGTGATGACCCACCTGGCGGAACACGGCTGTCCGGTGCCGGACGTCCGGCTCACCGTCGACGGCCGTCCGCTTCCCCGAACGGACCTGGTGATGCGACGGCTGTACGGCCCGTCCATGCTCCAGGCCCTGGTACAGGGCACGATCACGGCGACGGAGGCGGGAAGGATCCTCGCCGGACTGCTGAAGCGGCTCCACACGGTACCGGCGCGGACCTCCACCGACCCCTCCCACCGGATCCTCCACCTCGACCTGCACCCGGACAACGTGATGCTCACACCGGACGGGCCCATGGTGATCGACTGGAGCAACGCCGACGAGGGGCCGCCGGCGCTGGACTGGGCGATGTCGGCGCTGATCATCGCCCAGGTCGCCGAGAGCGGGCCGTTCGAGGGGGCCGGGGCGGAGGACGTCCGCGAGGTGCTCGCCTCCCTCCTCCGCCACCGGGCCCCGGCGATCACCCTGGACGGTTCCGGCACCGGGCACCTCGCCCTGGCCAGGGCCCGCCGGGCCGCCGACCCGGCCATGAGCGAGGCCGAGACGGCCGTCCTGGGCCCCGCCGTCACGCTGGTCCTCGGCCTCCTGGCCGCCGAGGAGGCTCAGGGCCAGTCGACCAGGGAGAGGAACGCCAGGTAGAGCAGGACCACGGAGCACGGTGCGAGGAGGGAGGCGGTCTTCCGCCAGGGGGTGTCGTGCTTCTTCCCCGCCAGGCCCCAGCCCAGGAGAAGCAGGGCCGGCGGAATCAGGAGTCCGTACCGGAAGACGGCGAACCCGGTCTCGAAGCTGGGCTGGAACCTCGCGTTCTGCGCATCGTCACAGGAGTCGCAGGCCATCGGGGAGAGCGCGACGAAGAAGAAGGCGACGTAGGCCAGCAGAAGGGTCACGAGCGTGGACACGAGCGGCGCGACCCACAGACGCGGAGCCCGGACACCCGGGGTGTTTTCAGCCATGTCGTCATCCAATTCCACCATGGCCAGGGGGACATGAGTTCCCCTACTCAGCCGGGAACCGAGCGATTCGCCCCGCCCGGCCCGGCAGGGTGCCGGGCCGGGCGGGTTCCGTCACATACCGCCCTGCCCGGCGGCGCCCCGCACGGCGGCGATGCCCGAACCGGTGCCTGCGGACGGCGGGCTCCCGGGCGCCGGGGCGGAGGGCCGCCCGCTCACTGGGCGAAGTCGGCGCGCAGGGACTTCGTCACGCCGGTGGTGGTGATGCCCGAGGCCGTGCCCTTGAACAGCAGGTCGTTCGGGCTGCTGTAGGCGAAGAGGTCGGCCTTCCCGTCCCGGTCGACGTCCCTCAGGCGCAGCCACCAGCCGAAGTGGGTGTCGGCGCCCATCGCGCCCGGCACCCCGGAGGTGCCGAGGGTGAAGGCCTGGGACTTGGCGCCGGTCAGGCCGGACGAGCCGCCGCGCAGGACGTGCACCATGCCCGCGTTCTCGTGGCCGCTGACGTCCTCCTCGTTGGCGCCGATCGCCAGGTCCGGGTAGCCGTCGCCGTTGACGTCGCCGGCGGAGACGTCGACCCCGAAGCAGTCGCCGCTCTCGGGGGAGCCGCTGACGCCGGCGGTGCCCTGGGTGAGCCGGTACGTGGTGCCGGGACCGGTCGAGCCGCCCCGCCAGACGGTGACGGCTCCCTTGGTGCCGCCGTGGTACGGGTCCTCGATCGCGATGTCGCCGTAGCCGTTCTTGTCGAAGTCGGCGATGACGCCCTCGGCGGCCCAGTTCGGGCGCGTGGTGTTGTAGTGCAGGAGTCTGCCGCGGGCGATGGTGGAGCCGCCGCGCAGGAACAGGGCTGCGGAGGTCTGCCTGTCGTTCGCGTAGCCCTGGCCGAGGACGACGAGGTCGGTGGCCTTGTCGCCGGTCACCCTGCCCGCGATGAGGGAGACCGGCTGCAGGACGTCCGTCACGGCGGGGCCGTGGCGGGTGACGGAGCCGGTGGTGCCGGACTTGGTGAATCCGCCCCGGTAGACGTACGCGGCCTGGTTGCCGACGGCCGCGAGGTCGGCCTTGCCGTCCCCGTTGAAGTCCCCGGTGGCGACGTCCCTGCCGAAGTTGAGGAACTCGCCCGTCTCCTTGCCGCGCACGGTGGTGCCGCCGCTCAGCCCGGACGCCGATCCCCACAGGATGGTGACGCCGCCCTGGTTCTCGCGGCCGTTCACGTCCTCCCACGGGCTGCCCACGACCAGGTCCGCGTATCCGTCGGAGTTGAGATCGGCATGGGCGAGCGACCCGCCGAAGTTGTCGCCGCTCTCGTCCGCGCCCGGTACGCCGGGGGAGCCCTGGTAGACGTACTGGACTTTGGTCCCCGGCCCGGTGGCGGTGCCGTAGGTCACCCGGACGGCGCCGCCGGGCCTCCCGTACATGCCGTTGTCCTGCTGCGCGTAGTCGCGGTGGCCGTCGCCGTTGAAGTCGTCGGCGTAGCGGGCGGGAGCGGCACTCGCCGGGGCGGCCACCGCGGTCAGGAGGCCACCGGCGAGGGCGGCCGCGACGGCGGAGGACAGGGCGGTGCGGAGACGGTGGTGCAAGCGGGACTCTCCTGAGGCACGGGGACGCGTCGCGGCCCGGGGGCACGGCGGGGGTGCGGACCGCCCGTGCCGGTCGGGAGGCGTCCTGCCGGGCACGGGGCGATGGCCTGTCGAAGACCTTCACCGGCCGCGAAAGGTTGTACGGGAACCGCTGCCGGTCCGCGCCTGCCGCCGGACGCGGACCGGCCCTGTGGCCGGGCGGTGCGCCGCCCGGCCACAGGGCCGGTCTCCGTCCGATGGGGACGGGTTCAGTCCAGGGTCGGCTTGAGGCCCAGCGGGGCGGCGATCTCCGCCGCCATCACCGCGCCCGCCTCGCGCTCCAGCTCGGAGTCGTCGGCCGCCGCCCCGCTGTCGGTGTCCAGGCCGTCCAGCTCGTCCAGCGGGGTGTCCAGCCGGACGTGCGCCACCAGCGACTGGAGGGCGCGCAGGGCCGCCGAGGCGGTGGGCCCCCAGTTGGACAGGTAGGAGAACTGCCACCACCACAGCGCCTCGCCGACCCGGCCCGCCCGGTAGTGGGCCATGCCGTGCCGCAGGTCCGTGATCACGTCGGCGAGGTCGTCGGAGATGCGGCAGGCCACGGGGGCGCTGCGCGCGTACGGGTCGAAGACCTCCGAGTAGACGTCCACCGGGTCCAGCAGCCGCGCGAGCCGCAGCCGCAGGTCGTCGACGTCCGGCTCGGGACCGGTGTCCGGCTCGTACCGCTCCTCCGGGACGATGTCCTCGTGCGCGCCCAGGCGTCCGCCCGCGAGGAGCAGCTGGGAGACCTCGAGCAGGAGGTAGGGGACGGCGCTGGCGGGCTCGTCCCCCTTCGCCACCTCGTTCACCGCGACGATGAAGCTCTCGATCTGGTCCGCGATCTGTACCGCGAAGTCGTCCGGATCCTGGTTCGGGTTCCTCGTTTCCAGCATGGCGTCAGACATCGAGCAGTCTTCTCCCCTCGAAGGCACGTCCCAGCGTGACCTCGTCGGCGTACTCCAGGTCTCCTCCGACGGGAAGGCCGCTGGCCAGACGCGTCACGCGCAGGCCCATGGAGGACACCATGCGCGCGAGGTAGGTGGCCGTCGCCTCCCCTTCGAGGTTGGGGTCCGTGGCCAGGATCAGCTCGGTGACCGAGCCGTCGGCGAGCCGGGCCAGCAGTTCCCGTATCCGCAGATCGTCCGGGCCCACGCCCTCGATCGGACTGATCGCACCGCCGAGCACGTGGTAGCGCCCGCGGAACTCACGCGTCCGCTCGATCGCGACGACGTCCTTGGGCTCCTCCACGACGCAGATGACCGACGGATCGCGGCGCGGGTCGAGGCAGACCCTGCACCGCTCGGCCTCGGCGACGTTCCCGCAGACCTCGCAGAACCGGACTTTCTCCTTCACCTCGGTCAGCGCGTGGGCGAGCCGACGGACGTCGGCCGGTTCCGCCTGGAGGATGTGGAAGGCGATCCGCTGCGCGCTCTTGGGACCGACGCCGGGCAGCCTGCCCAGCTCGTCGATCAGGTCCTGAACCACGCCTTCGTACACGGCCGCCTACTCCACTCTTCCTGCTCTTGCTGTTGTCGCCCTCCGTGCGGTGCCCCGCGCCGACCGTTCGCTCGTATCCGGTTTTCCCAGGGGCATGCCCACCGGGAAACGCCGGCCGAACGGGCCTGCCGGGTGGTCCCTCAGAAGGGCAGGCCCGGCATGCCGCCCAGCCCCTGGGCGAGGGGGCCGAGCTTCTGCTGCTGGAGCTGCTGCGCCGCCCCGTTCGCGTCGCGTACGGCGGCGAGCACCAGGTCGGCGAGGGTCTCGGTGTCCTCCGGGTCCACCGCCTTGGGGTCGATGGTGAGGCCCTTGAGCTCACCGGCGCCGGACACGGTGGCCTTCACCAGACCACCTCCCGCGGACCCCTCGACAGTCGCTTCGGCCAGCTCCTGCTGGGCCGCGGCGAGGTCCTGCTGCATCTTCTGGGCCTGCTGAAGCAGCTGCTGCATGTTGGGCTGGCCACCACCGGGAATCACGGCTTCGCTCCTGGCTCGTCGACGACGTGTGCGCACGTGTACGTGCCTCCGTACTCCGTACCCCCTGAGCCTACGCGCTCCTCCGGCATCTTGGCCGTGCCGTGCCGCCGGTCGCCCGGTTCCCGCACCCGGGCGGGAACCGGGAGACGGCGAGAGGCCGCGAGAGGCGGCGGTCACTCGTGGTAGAGCTCCTCCAGCACCGTCGCGCCCAGTTCGCGCACGATCAGGTCGTGGCCGGACAGGGCCGCCTCGTCCAGGTCCGGGTCGTCCTCGGCGGGCATGTCGTCCTCCGGCGCGACCGGAGGCGGAGGCGGCGGGGCGGCCACCGGTGGCGCGGTCTGCCGGGGAGGCTGCGGCGTCCGGGGGCTCGGCTGCGGGGCGGCCGACGGGGCGGTGGCCGGCGGCGCGGCGGGAGGCGGCCGGGCCGCGGGAGCGGCCGGCGGCCGGGCGGCGGCCGGGGCGGTCTGCGGGGGCGCCGAGCCCCCGGAGGGATCGACGAGGGCCTCGATCCGCCACTGGACTCCGAAGGTGTCGGCCAGCGCGCCGCGCAGCACGTCCTCGCTGCCGCTGTTGAGGAAGCGGTCGCGGGCGCCCGCGTTGGGGAAGCCGAGCTGGAGCGTGGTGCCGTCGAACGCCACGACGTGGGCGTTCTGGCTGAGCAGGGCCCAGGTGAACCGGCGGCGGCCCTTGACGGCCTCCATGATGTCGGGCCACATCTGCCGCACCTGCGCGGCTCCCTGCCCGCCGGCCTGGGGGGCCGGCTGCGCGGACGCGGACGCCGGGGCGGGGGCCTCCGGGGCGGGTGCGGGAGCCGCCGGCTGCGGGCCGCCCCCGGGGGACGCGGCGGTGGGCCAGGCGCCGGGACGCCGGCCGCCGGCCTCCGTACCGCCCTGCTGTCCGGGCTGTCCGGTCTGTCCGGGCCATGCACCGGGGCGGGACGCCGGGGCGCCCGCGTTCGCGCCGCCCGGCGCGGCGGTGGGCCAGGCGCCGGGGCGCCGGCCGGAGTCGGACGGCCCGGCCTGCTGCTCCGGGGCCGCCGGAGGCGGGGCCACCGGAGCGGGGGCGGAGGGCGGAGGGGCCATGGGGGCCGGTGCGGCCATGGGGGCCGCGGGGGCGGGAGCCGGGGCCGCCGGGCCGCCTCCGAAGCCGCCCGCCAGGGCGGCTCCCCTCTCCAGCCTGTCCAGCCTGGCCTGGAGCGAGCGCTCGTCGCCGTACGCCGCGGGCAGCAGCACCCGGGCGCAGATCAGTTCCAGTTGCAGCCGCGGCGAGGTCGCGCCGCGCATGGCCGTCAGGCCCTCGTTGACGATGTCCGCGGCCCGGCTCAGTTCGGCCGGGCCGAAGACCGACGCCTGGGCCGCCATCTTCTCCACCACGTCGGCGGGGGCGTCGATCAGGCCCTTCTCCGCCGCGTCGGGCACGGCCGCCAGGATCACCAGGTCCCGCAGCCGCTCCAGCAGGTCGGCGACGAAGCGCCGCGGGTCGTGCCCGCCCTCGATCACCCGGTCGACCACCTCGAAGGCCGCCGCCCCGTCGCCCGCCGCGAAGGCGTCCACCACGTCGTCCAGGAGCGCGGCGTCGGTGTAGCCCAGCAGCGCCGTGGCCATGGCGTACGTCACGCCGTCCTGGCCGGCGCCCGCCAGGAGCTGGTCCATCACGGACATCGAGTCGCGGACGGACCCGGCACCGGCGCGGACCACCAGCGGCAGCACCCCGTCCTCCACGGGGATCGCCTCGCGCTCGCACACCTCGGCCAGGTAGTCGCGCAGGGTGCCCGGCGGCACCAGGCGGAACGGGTAGTGGTGGGTGCGCGACCGGATCGTGCCGATGACCTTCTCGGGCTCGGTGGTCGCGAAGATGAACTTCAGGTGCTCCGGAGGCTCCTCGACCACCTTCAGCAGGGCGTTGAAGCCCGCCGAGGTGACCATGTGCGCCTCGTCGATGATGTAGATCTTGTAACGGCTGGAGGCGGGACCGAAGAACGCCTTCTCCCGCAGGTCGCGGGCGTCGTCCACACCACCGTGCGATGCGGCGTCGATCTCGATGACGTCGATCGAGCCCGGCCCGTTGCGGGCCAGGTCCCGGCAGGACCGGCACTCGCCGCACGGCTCCGGCGTCGGGCCCTTCTCGCAGTTGAGGCAGCGGGCCAGGATGCGCGCGCTGGTCGTCTTGCCGCAGCCGCGCGGGCCGCTGAACAGGTACGCGTGGTTGACCCGGTTGTTGCGGAGCGCCTGTTGGAGGGGGTCGGTGACGTGTTCCTGCCCGATGACCTCGGCGAAGGTCTCGGGTCGGTAGCGGCGGTACAGCGCGAGGGACGACACGCCTATGACGATATAGGCCCCCACCGACAACCGCGCCGGGGAAAGCAGGCGCCCCCCACGCACCCGCCAGAGCTCACCTACCCTTGCTGCCTTCCGGCCCTGGGGGGGTTCAGCGAGATGGCGCCACGTGAGGGGCTGCACCCAGCCTACCGGATGCCGGAGACGACCCGCGCCAGGGGGAGGGCCGGGGGAGGTCGCGGAGGGACGGGTTCGCAACCACTCCCCCGCGTCATGTAATGTTTCCGGCGGAGGATTCGCCTAGAGGCCTAGGGCGCACGCTTGGAAAGCGTGTTGGGGGCAACCCCTCACGAGTTCGAATCTCGTATCCTCCGCCACGGCTTACCAGCCGGAACGAAGGCCCCGACCGCTCAGCGGCCGGGGCCTTCGTCGTGCACCGGTCTCAGTTCTGGCCGCGGTCGACGCGAAGCGATGCGCGCGGCAGCGGACGGCTCCTCGGTCACGAACGAAGCCGGCGACCACCGAGCGACCGCCGGCTCACAGCCACCGACCGAGGCGTTTACACCCCCCGGAGCCGTCCAGCGACGTGCGGGGGCGCGTCCGCCCCGATGCGGCCCAGATCCAGCGCCGGGTCGAAGACGGTCACCCGGACGACACGGGGTCCGGTCCCAGGAGTGGCCCTGCGGACGAGCTCCAGGACGCGCTCGGGGTCGAGGTCGGTGTCGAACACCGCCCGGCAGTCGCGCACCAGCCGGTCCAGGTGCAGGGACAGTCCCCGTACCCGGCCCTGCTCGACGCGCATCGACGTGAAGTGGCCGTAGTTGGTCAGCGCCAGGGCCCGAAGGGCGTCAGGGCCGACCGGCTTGCCGTTGGGTTCCGCCGTGCTCCCCAGCCTGGCACCCGTGGTCAGTGGTCACAGGGGGATGAGGCGGGACGAGCGGGTTCTGGGTGTCGGCTACACGGCAACGAGGCGCACTCTGTCGCCGCAGAGCTTCGCCATGTCGTCGACATCCGATGTGAGCATGACAACCGGGCGGCGCTGTCGCAGCGCCGTCTCGGCCACAGCGGCGTCGATGGCGTACTTGTGACCGTGAAGTCCGGCGCTGATCAGCATGGCCGAGGCGGCCTTGGCCTCCTCGTCACCGACGGGCACGATCCGCATGCCGGACAGGACCCGGGCGAGCCGCGCCCTGTCGGTCCGGCGATGCACCGCTTCGATGATGGTGAGCGCGCTGATGACCACCTCCATGCCCCGCTTGCGGGCTTCGGCGACGAGGGCGACGACGGGCTCGTGATCACTGACGAACTTCGACAGGCCCTCGCAGTCGAGGACGAGGGTGCCTTCGTGGCTCAGCTTGCGGCGGGCCACTGCCCCTCCTCGGCGAACACCTCGTCGAAGACCCGGCGTGCCCGCTCCTGCTCGTGCTCGGAGACCCGCCCCTGACGACGTTCGTAGTCGGCCAGGTACTCGTCCAGGATCTGACCGCGCAGCTCGCGCTCCACCGCTTCGGTGATGAACGCGGAGAACTCACGCTTGCCGACCCGTCGGCGGATCGCCTCAGCCGTTCCCTCGGGAAGGGAGAGGCTGACCCTGGTGGCCGGCCCCTCGCCGATGCCGTAAGGGGTCTCACTCACGGGACCGACATTATTAAATAAGTAGGAATTCGGCCCGGGTGCGGCACCCGCCGAACGACGCGAGCCGCCCGCCCGTCACCTCGTGGTCCCGGTCCCGGTCGCGTCCGCCTCCGGCCGGCGCCGTCGCAGGCCGGGGCGGACGGAAGGCCCCGACCGTGGCCGGTCGGGGCCTTCGTCGTCGTTCCGTCCCGGCCGGCTCCGCCGGACCGGGCCCGTGAACGGCGGGAGGGGGCGGGAGGCGCCGTACGCCTCCCGCCCCCTCGCCGGGCCGGGCTCAGAAGCCGGTCCCGGAAGCCGGGCTCAGAAGAGGCCCTTGTAGCCTCCCCACCCGGTGCCGATCTTCGTCCGGCCGGAGAAGGAGCCCTTCCCGTCGCCGGTGTTGCGGTAGAGGTTGCCGGAGGTGTCCCGCGCGACCAGGTCGGCCTTGCCGTCGCCGGTGATGTCGCCGGCCCCGACGATGGCGTTGTAGCTGCCGCCCCACTTGGTGAAGACCACCACCCGGCTCCCGAACTGCCCCGACGCCGTGCCGTCGTAGCGGTACAGGGTGCCGTCCTTGGTGCGGGCCAGCAGGTCGCCGTGGCCGTCGCCGTCGAGGTCGCCGGCGCCGACGATGTGCGTGTAGGTCCACTTGGAGCGGATCTTCACGCCCGCCTTCAGCTTCCCGGTGCTCGTCGCCGCGAACAGGTACACGTCCCCGGTGGAGCTCTTCCGCGCGATCAGGTCGGCGCGGCCGTCGCCGGTGATGTCACCGGGCGAGGTGAGCACGTTGTACGCGCCCCAGCCGCTGCCCAGCGAGGTGTACGGCGTCGACGTGGTCAGCGCCTTCCCGCAGCCCGGCTGGTAGCCGCGCAGCGTTCCGTCCGCCATCCGCACCAGCACGTCGTTGCAGCCGTCGCCGTTCAGGTCCCCGAACGGCACCGCCGTGACCTTCGGGGACCAGCCCGAGGCGCTGGTCTTCCCGGAGAACGTCCCCTTCCCGGAACCCTGCTGGAACGTCATCCAGCCGCCCGAGCTCAGCGTCAGCAGGTCGCCCAGGCCGTCCGGCCGGGAGTCCGCCCCGGCGTGGTCCCGGGGCGCCGCCGCGATGGTGCGGGCCGGGGACTCGGCCGTCGCGTCCTGCCTGCCGCTCCGGTGGGCGGTGACGGCGACGGTCACCTTCTTGCCCCGCAGCGACGCGGGGACCAGGTAGGTGGAGCCGGTCGCCCCCGGGATCGCCTGGCCGTCGGCCTTCCACTGGTGGGTGTACGAGTCCGGGGCGGCGTCCCAGGTGCCGGGGCTCACGGCGAGCCTGGACCCGACCCGCGCGGTTCCGGTGATCTTCGGTGCCGCGGTGCTCCTCAGCGGTGCCGCTTCGACGGTGAAGGTCCCCTTGGCGTGCTCCCAGCCGTTGTGGGTGATGACGCTGAGATTCCAGGCGCCCGCGGCGGCTCCGGTGAGGTCCAGGGCGGCCGTCAGGGTCTTCCGGTCGGCCGAGACCGAGGTGCCGGTGGACTCCACGGTCGTGCCGGAGCGGGTGATCCGGACCTTGTCGTCCTCGTGGAGGGCGGTGCCCGTGACCGTCACCTTCACCGTGCCGCCGCTCACGCCGCCGGCCGGGGTGACCTGGCCGACGGTGATCTTCTCCATGCCGCAGAGGGAGGAGAAGCAGGTGAACTCGGCGCTGTAGGCGGTCCGCGACGCCTTCTCGGGCAGTCCCAGGACCAGGATGCTCGGGCTGACCTCCCTGCTGTACGGCTCGTACACGCCGCACCTCCAGCCGGCGGTGGACCACGTGCAGCCGTCCTCCAGGCCGGCGTCGTACAGCGCGGGCACGGCCGTCTCGGTGCCGCCCTCGGTGTCGGTGATCCTGGTCTCGAAGGAGTCCCGGTACGCGGTGGGGAACGCCGCGCAGACGGCGGTGTGCTCCTCGTCCAGGACGCCGGTGACCGGGCCGTACCCGTAGCTGATGTCCGGCACCTTCTCGCACTCCTCGGCCGGGCCGTCGGCCGTGGCGATGCGCAGGGCGTCGAAGCGGTACGTCCCGGCCGCCTCCTTCCCCGACGGGACGGCGACGAGGACCTGGTAGGAGGTGGAGCCGGTGACCGCGCAGGACTTGTTGCTCTTCGAGCAGACGGCCTCGCCGTCCGCGCCGTGGACCGTGATGCCCGCGGTGCCCAGCGGGTCGCGCACGTCGAGGTGCAGGACGTCGCCGGCGTCGCCGGTGGTCACCTGGCGGCAGAGCAGTTCGCCCGGTGCGCCGAGCGGGCCGCCGGTGGACGGGCCGCCCACCGGGGTGGCCGGGTTCGCGGCGCAGCCCTCGGCGTCCTCGGTGACGTCGCGGCGGGTCAGGGTGTACTCGGCGGTGGCGTCCCGGCCGGTGACCAGCACGGTGTGCGCGTCGCCCGGCGTGAGGGGGCAGGTGGTCCAGGCGGACAGGGCCGCGTAGGTGAAGCAGACCTGCTTCCCGCCCCCGTCCAGGACCGAGAACCGTGCGGTGGAGTTGCCGGAGACCGTCCGGAGCTGGAGGACCTCCGCGGCGGCGTGGTCGTCGGCGGGAACGGTCAGGCAGTGCGAGAAGACGCCGTCACCGGTGGCGAACCGGGCCGAGGCGCTCGCGTCGGTGAAGTCGCCGGCCGGGACGGCCGGGCAGTCGCCCGCCGCGTCCGTGCGGTGCAGCGCGACGCGGTACGCGCCGGTCGGCCGGTCGTCGTCGTCGGTGGAGGCCAGGAGGCGGAACGGGGCGGTGCCGGAGAGGTCGCAGGTGCCCTCGGAGAGCCGCGAGCCGCCGCACTGGTAGGCGCCGCCGGCGTCGACCACGGTCATCTCGGGAGCCGGCCGGGAGCCGCTCAGGGACGTGAGGGCGGCCATCCGGGAGCCCTCGGGCAGCGGCAGCCGCAGGCAGTCGATCTCGCCCGCCACGGCGAAGGAGCCCTGGTGGACGCCGAGTCCGACCGTCTCGCAGCCTTCGGTGGAGGTCCGGTCGAGGACGAGGACCGCCTGGTCGGTGAGCAGGGTGTAGTCGCCGGCGGCGGGCAGGGAGCAGGGGGAGTCCCAGGTCTCGCAGACGGTCTTCCCGGCGCGGTCGTACACGCCGACGGGGGACCGGGATCCGGACTCGTGGACCTGGTGCACCTCGTACGTCCCGGCGGCCGGGGCGGTGAAGACCTTGCAGCCGGTGGCCGGGTCCACCGTGGTGGGCGCGGAGCCGTACGCGTTCACGGGGACGCGCGCGCAGCCCTCCGGGTCGGAGAGGCGGCGGACCTTCAGGGTGTAGTCGGCGGGGAAACCGCCCTCCGCCTCGGTCACCCGGAGCAGGACCCGGTAGGGGCCGTCACCGGGCAGCACGCAGCCCGTGCCGCCGTCCTCGGCGGTGCGCGGGCAGATCCGGGCGCCGGTCCCGTCGGTGATCCAGCGCTCGGCCTGGCCGTACCTGACGGTGCGGGCGTCGAGGGTGATCCGCTCGCCGGACTTCCCGGTGAACGGGTGGCACAGCAGGCCGACCGGGGAGGCCGAGGTGCCGGTGACCGGGTCGAGGTCCCAGGACGTGCCGGTCTCCGGCTCGCACCCCTCGGTGGAGGCGAGGGGGACGACGGTGACGGACGTCTCCTCCGGCTCCCACCCGCCGTTGACGAGCTTCAGGGTGAAGGCGCCCGCGCGGGGGAGGTCGCACCATCCGGCGCTGCTCCACTCGGCGTCGTAGCACTCCAGCTGGGTCTCGCCGTCGAAGACCTGGACGTAGGTCTCGTTGTGCCGGTCGTCCAGGAGGACGCGGTGGAGGCCGGGCCGTTCGGCGGTGAAGGTGTGGCAGACGCTCCCGTCGGCCGGGATCGACGCCCTGCCCACCGCGTCGCCCGGGTCGCCGAAGGAGGCGAGCGGCAGGGCGGCGCACTCGTCGGCCGAGGCCGGCGCGGTGCCGGGCTCCGGCTCGGGGTCGGGCTCCGGCGCGGGCTCGGGGTCCGTGCCGGACGTGGGCTCGGGGTCGGGCGCGGGGTCGGGTTCGTCGTCGGACGCCGACTCGGTGCCGGGCTCGGTGCCGGACGAGGCGCCGGACGTGGTGCCGGACGAGGTGCCGGGCTCGGTGCCGGACGAGGCGCCGGACGTGGTGCCGCTCTGCGTGCCGGACGCCTGCGCGGCGCTCACCGGAAGCAGCACGGACAACAGCACCGACAGTGTGAGCAGCAGTGCGGTGCACGCCGCGGATCTCGCGCGCGTGCACAGGCGATGGTGCATCGGGTTCCCCCCGGGAACGGTGAGCGGAAGAGACGGACGCCTGCGTTCCCTGAAAGGGCGGCACGGCGGACATGCAGAGAAGTGACGCGATGATCGCACACGAGTCCGACAACGGAACACGCGATTACCCGTCACCGGCCCCCCTCCGCCGGTTCGGTGGAGCCGCCGGGGTGGTCCGGCGGCCCGGGAGCCGCCGGACACCCCACCGTCCTGCGGTCCTCCGCCCGCCGCCCGGGTGCGGGCCCTGGACGTCCACGCTCTCGCCGACCGCCTGCACGACCGCTTCCGGCTGCTCGGCCGGGCGTGCCGGGACGCCCCGGCACGGCAGCGCACCCTGTGCGCGGTGATCGGCTGGAGCCGGGAGACGCTGTCCCCGCCGGAGCGGACCGTCCCGCGCCGGCTGTCCGTGCTCGCCGGGGCCCTCCGCCGGGACGGGTACGCGGTGGCCCGGACGACCGCGACCCCCGTGCCGTGGCGCTCGCCGTCGAGGGGGTCGCCGGGGCGCGTCCGCCCGGGCGCGCGGCGCGCCGGGCGAGGACGGTTCCGCGGCGGCCTTCGCCCACGGCCGCACCCTCACCGCCGACGACCAGGTGCGCCGCCTCGGCGTAGCCGTGTCCCCCGCTCCCGTGCCGGGGAGGTGACGGCTGCCGGGAGGTGACGGCCCGGCCATGCCCCGGGCCCCGGTTCCGCGGGGACGGAACCGGGGCCCGGGTGCGTGCCGGATCCGGCTCAGGCGGTCACCGCCGCCGCCCGGACGGCCGGGACGCGCAGCGCCCGGCGGGCCGTGGCCAGGCTCGTGGCCAGCGTCGCCGCGGCGGCGACCGCCGCGACGCCCAGCCAGATCGCCGGGCCCCGGTCCGGAAGGACCTCGTCGGTGCGGACCACGGTGAACGCCAGGGTCCCGGCGAGGCCCGCGACCGTCCCGAGGAGCACCCCGGCCGCCGTCAGGACGACTCCCTCGGCGCCGACCGTCCCCAGCACCTGCGCCGGGGTGGCGCCCGCCAGCCGCTGCCGGCCGAACTCCCCGCGCCGGTGAGAGGTCGCCGCGTACAGGCTGTTGACCAGCATCACGCAGGCGAAGACCACGATGATGCCGACGATCGTGAGGTTCAGCGTCTCCAGGGTCCTGTCGTCGGCCGTCCTGGCGACACCGGAGGCCCTCATCGCGTCGTTCTCGGCCGCCTGTATGGAGAGCGTCGCCGTGGCGATGCCGGTGAAGAGGACCATCGGCATCAGGATCCCGGACAGCCGCGCGGCGTTCCGCCGCAGGTTGTGCACGGCCAGGTGGACGCTCGCCCCGCCGGGCGTCCCGCCCGCGCGCTCCACCGGGCCCAGCAGGGCCCGCAGCAGCGCCGGGGAGAGGAGCGCGAGGCCGGTGGCCAGCAGGATGGAGCCGTACGCCGGGGCCGCCATCAGCGCGGGGGCCGCGGGGTCCAGCGCGAAGGTGGTGGCCACCCCTCCCGCGCCGGCCACCAGAGCGGCGCAGCCCATGACGGTGCGCGCCCTGCCGCGGGACCTGCGCGCCCCCGCCGCGTCCCGCGCCGCCCGGTGCACCGCGAGGAGCGCGGCGCCCGCCGATGCCAGCAGGGTGGTGGCGGCGCCCGCGCCCAGCGCGATGGGCCCGAAGACGTGCTCCACGTCCCTCGCGACCTGCCCGCCGTCCTGGAACAGCCCCAGCAGCAGCCGCCCGCCGAGCGCGGCGGGGACGGCTGCGAGCAGCGTCCCGGCGAGGGCCACCACGACCGCCTCGCCGACGACCGTCGACCGGAGCTGCGCCGGGGTGGCGCCGGCGCTGCGCAGCAGGGCGATCTCCGCGGCGCGCTGCCGGACGTTCACGGTCAGCGCGGAGGCGACGGCGAAGAACACCAGGAGGGTTCCGTAGCCGCCGACCACTCCCGCGGCTATGCCGAGCATCTCGGCGCCGGCGGGGTCGACGTCCCCGAACACCACGGTGTCGTGGAGCGAGTTGAACACCATGACGACCACGGCGCCCAGGAAGGCGGAGAGCAGGGTGGCGGCGAAGCGTCCGGGACGCTTCCGGACGGAGCGCAGGGCCAGTGCGAACACCGCTCACACCTCCGTCCGGGCGTCGCCGGGAACGGCGTCCGCGCCGTCGCCCAGGTGCGCCAGCCGCTCGGCGACGGCGTCCGCGGTGGGGCGGGCCATCTCCCCCGCCAGCCGCCCGTCGGCGAGGAACCGGACGGAGTCGGCGTACGAGGCGGCGACGGGGTCGTGCGTCACCATCACCACCGTCCGGCCGTGGACCTCCACGGCCTCCCGCAGCAGCCGCAGGACGTCCCGCGCGCTGCGGGTGTCCAGGGCTCCGGTCGGTTCGTCCGCGAAGACCACGGCGGGCTCGGCGACCAGGGCCCGGGCGATGGCGACGCGCTGCCGCTGCCCGCCGGAGAGCTCGTCGGGGAGGTGGCCGAGACGGTCCCCGAGGCCGACCCGGGCGAGGACCGCGCGGGCCCGCTCCCGGTCGATCCGCCGCTTGGCGAGCCGCAGCGGCAGGACGGTGTTCTCCTCCACGGTGAGCGTGGGCAGCAGGTTGTACTGCTGGAAGACGAAGCCGATCCGCCGCCGCCGGAACTTCGTCAGCGCGGTCTCGTCGCGGCCCGTCATCTCCTCGCCGGCCACCACGACCCGGCCCCGGTCCGGCCGGTCGAGGCCCGCCGCGCACTGCAGCAGGGTGGACTTCCCCGAGCCCGAGGGCCCCATGACGGCGGTGAAGGTGCCGGCGCGCAGGCCCAGGCTCACCCCGTCCAGCGCTCTCACGGCGCTCTCCCCGGTCCCGTAGGTCCTGACGAGCCCCTCCAGGCGCAGCGCCTCGGCGCCTCCGGCGGTCCCTCCCCCGCCGGTGCCGCCGCCCGTGCGACCGCCCGTAAGACTCCGCATGGCCATCCCCTCCGTCCCTCGTCGGCGCTCCCTGCGCCGCACCTTTGACGCTACGGACGGTGACGGGAGGGCACACGGGCGCTACGACCCGAGTCGGGGGTGTCGTCAGGTACACCCCCGTGGGGCGGGTCCCGGAACCGGCAGCCGCGGGGATCGCGCTCGCCTCCGGTGGCGCCGCCCGCGCCGGAGGTCACTCCGCGCCGGACGCGGGCGTCCCGCCCGGGGCCCCGGGGAGCGGACCGGCGCCGAACCCGGTGAGCAGGGCCGAGATGGCGCGCTCGGTGGAGGCGGCCATGTCCACGGACTCCGGGGAGAGCAGCCACTGGACCTGGAGGCCGTCCATCACGGCGATGATCGCGTTGGCCGCGTCCCGCACGTCCAGGTCCTCGCGGACCTCGCCCCGTTCGCACGCCTCGGCCAGCGCCTCGGCCACGAGGGCGCGCAGTCCGGCGTAGCGGTCGCGGAAGTACTCCTGGGCGGGGTGGTCGTCGGTGACGCTCTCCGCCGACAGCACGGCGTACAGCCGCACGATGCCCTCCCGCTCGGTGTTGCGGCGGACGGTGTCGACCAGGTGGCGCAGGAAGGCCAGACCGCGGGGGCGTTCGGGGCCCTGCTGCTCGATGCCGGTCCGGTCGCGCAGTTCCAGGACGCCGGCGAGCAGGAGCGCCTTGGAGCGGAAGTAGTGCAGCACACCGGCCTGGGTGAGTCCGGCGCGGTCGGCGATCTCGGCCAGTGACGCGTTGTTGTAACCGCGGGCGGCGAACGTCTCCATGGCGATGCGCAGGATCTCCTGGCTCCGCTGCCGGGCCTCCGGGCTCTTCGGGACGCGGGGCCGCCGCGCCCCGCCAGCCTTCTTCGCGTTCACCGGCCGCAGTCTACGGGCCCCGGCCGTCTTCCCCCGGCCCGTCCGGGGCCCGGCGAAGTTCCCGCACGGCAACTTACCAAGTACTCGGTAAGTGTGCTTTCATGCTCCCGTTCCGCCTCCCGTTCCGCCCGCTTCACGCCTCGTCGAAGGCCCGGAAGGACGCGTATGAACCCCCTCTCCCCTCCCGCCCCCGGCCGGCCCGCGGACGACGCCGGGCTGCGGCGGCGGATACGGGCCCTGGACCTGGAGTCCAAGGTCCGGCTGCTGACCGGGGCGTCCCTGTGGGAGCTGCCCTGCGAACCCCGGCTCGGGCTGCGCCCGGTGGTGATGTCGGACGGCCCGCAGGGCGTGCGCGGCACCGGCGAGGACCCCGGCGCCACCGGGCTGCTCGCCCCCGCCCCCAGCGCCGTGGGCGCGACCTGGGACCCGGAGGCGGCCGAGCGGCTGGGGCGGCTCTTCGCCGCCGAGGCCCGCCGCAAGGGCGTCGACGTGGTGCTGGCCCCGCTGCTGAACCTCCAGCGCACCCCCGTGGCCGGGCGGCACTTCGAGTACTTCTCCGAGGACCCCCTGCTCACCGCCGTCCTCGCCGCCGCCGTCGTCCGCGGTCTCCAGGACGCCGGGGTGGCGGCGTGCCCGAAGCACTTCGTGGCCAACGACTCGGAGACCGACCGCACCCGCTACCGCTCCCGGATCGACGAGCGCACCCTGCGGGAGGTCTACCTGGCCCCCTTCGAGCAGGTCGTCGCCGAGGCCGGCCCGTGGAGCGTCATGGCGGCCTACTCGGGCACGGACGACGGCACCGAGTCGGCCCCGATGACCGAGCACCGGCGGCTGCTGCGCGGGGTCCTCAAGGAGGAGTGGGGCTTCGACGGCCCGGTGGTCAGCGACTGGGCGGCCACCCGTTCCACCGTCGCGTCCGCCGTCGGCGGCCTCGACCTGGTGATGCCGGGCCCCGACGGTCCGTGGGGCGCGGCGCTCACGGCGGCGGTGCGCGCCGGCGAGGTGCCCGCGGAACTCGTGGACGACAAGGTGCTGCGACTGCTGCGGCTGGCCCGGCGCACCGGACGGCTCGGCGACCCGTGGGAGCCCGGCACGCCCCCGCCGCCGCTCCCGGCGCGCGGGACCGGGGCCGGGGACGGGACCGGAGTCGGGGACGGGCCGTCCGGGGAGGAGTTCGCCCTGCTGCGGGAGATCGCCGCGCACGGCACCGTCCTGCTCCGCGACGAGGCCGGACTGCTGCCGCTGGACCCGGACGCCCTCGGCGGCACCGCCGGTGTCGCCCTGATCGGCCCGAACGCCGTGGACCCCTACCTCCAGGGCGGCGGCAGCGCCTTCGTCCCGGCCGTCCGCACCGTCTCCTTCGCCGAGGGACTGCGCGCGGCGCTGCCCGAACGCGTACGGCTCACCGTGCACCGCGGCGGCGATTCCCGCCGCAGGCCGCCCTTCGTCCCCGCCTCCCTCCTCACCGACCCCGACGGCGGCGGACCGGGCGTCCGCGCGGACCACCTGGACGCCGACGGGCGGCGGCTCGGCGGGGAGGTCCGCGCCACCGGGGACTGGGGCGGCTACGGGGACTTCCCGTCCGCCACCCACCGGGTCGTGCTGCGCACCGTCCTCACCCTGGACGAACCCGGCACCCACCACCTGGAGTTCGGCTGCGTGGGCCGGTTCCGGGTGGACGTGGACGGCGGGACGGTCTTCCGGGGGGACGACGACCGGGGCGTCGGCCTGGTCCTGGACTCCAGCCACAACCACCCCCGCACCCACGGCGTCGACCTGACCGTCGACGGGACCGGGCCGCGCCGCGTGGAGGTGACCGCCGACCTGACCGTCGTGGACGCCGACGGGTACGGCCGCTTCGTCACCGCCCACCTGCGCCTGCGTCCGCCGGGGCCCTCGCCGGAGGAGGAGATCGCCGAGGCGGTCGCCGCGGCCCGGCGGGCCGACGTCGCCGTCGTGGTGGTGGGCACCAACGAGGAGGTCGAGTCGGAGGGCTGGGACCGCACCGGTCTGGAACTGCCCGCGCCGCAGGACGAGTTGGTGCGGCGGGTGGCCGCCGCCAACCCCCGGACCGTCGTGGTGGTCAACGCGGGCGCGCCCGTCCTGCTGCCCTGGGCCGGCGAGGTGCCCGCGCTGCTGTGGGCCTGGCTGCCGGGCCAGGAGGCCGGACACGCGCTGGCCGACGTGCTGCTGGGCCGCGCCGAGCCCGCCGGACGCCTCCCGTGGACCCTGCCGGCCCGCGCCGAGGACGTGCCGGTGCCCGACGCCCTGCCGGCCGACGGGACCGTGGACTACACCGAGGGCGTCCACATCGGGCACCGCGCCTGGGACCGGGCCGGCCTGACGCCCGCCTTCCCCTTCGGGCACGGCCTGGGCTGGACGACCTGGGCCTACGAGTCCGCCCGCGCCGTCCCCGCGGAACGGGAGGGGACCGGCGGGTTCAGGGTGACGGTGGAGCTGGTCAACACCGGCCCCCGCGGGGGGCGGGAGACCGTCCAGGTCTATCTGGAGGCTCCCCCGGACGGTCCCGAGCGCCCCCCGCGCACGCTCGCCGGGTTCACCACCGTCCGGGCCGCTGCCGGCGAGCGCGTCCGGGCCGACGTGGACGTCCCCGCGCGCGCCTTCCGCGTCTGGGACCCGGGCTCGGGCGGCTGGAAGGTCCCGCCCGGCCGGTACCGGCTGCGCGTCGGGCGGTCCAGCCGCGACCTGCGGCTCTCCGCCGACGTCGAGGCCGGCGCCGGGACGGGCGCCTGAACCGGGGGCCGCCGCACCCCTCCCCGCACGCCCCCACGCACCCCCGCATCCCCCCACATCCCCCCACGGAAGGAGCCGCACCGATGGCACTCACCCTCCGAAGAGGCGCGTCCGGGCATCCGGTCCGCCGGGCCGCCCTCGCGGCGCTCGGCGCCCTGCTCCTCGCCGGCGGCGGCCTGACGGCCGCCGGCACCGACACCGCGCGGGCTGCCGACCCCACCGCGCGGGTGTGGATCACCACCCCCGACGGCGGCAGGAAACTGGCGGACGGCGGCGCCGTCCCCTTCACCTCCGCACCGCAGCCGGTCGACATCCGCGTCGACGCGGGCAGCACCGCGCAGCGGTTCACCGGGGCCGGCGCCTCCGTCACCGAGGCGTCCGCGCACCTGATCCGGCGGCTCCCCCGGGAGCGGCGGGACTCCCTGATGGAGTCGCTGTTCTCCGAGGAGAGCGGTATCGGCCTCAACTACCTGCGCCAGCCGCTCGGCAGCACCGACTTCGACGCCGACGCGAGCCACTCCACCTACGAGGACACGCGCGGGGACTTCACCATCGCCCGCGACCTGCCGGAGATCGTCCCCGTCCTGAAGCAGGCCGTCTCGATCAACCCGGACATCCGCTTCATGGGCTCCCCCTGGTCGCCGCCCGCGTGGATGAAGACCGGCGGATCGCTGAACGGCGGCAGCCTGAAGCCCGAGCACCACCAGGACTACGCCGACTACCTGGTCAAGGCCGTCCGCGCGTACGGGCGGCAGGGCATCACCCTCACCGACCTGACGGTGCAGAACGAGCCCCTGTTCGCCACCACCTACCCGTCCATGAGCATGAGCGCGGCCGAGCAGGCCGCGTTCCTGAAGGTCCTGGACCGTGCCCTGACCGCCGCGGGCCTGCCCGTCAACGTCCTCGCCCACGACCACAACTGGGACCGTCCCGACTACCCGCTGGAGGTCCTCGACGCCACCCGCGGCATCGACCGGGTCATCGGCGCCGCCTTCCACTGCTACGGCGGCGCCCCCGAGGCGCAGGACCGGATCCGCCGGGCGGGCAAGCGTGTCTTCTTCACCGAGTGCTCCGGCACGGACAGCGCCGACCCCGCCGCGACCTTCGCCGACACCCTCCGCTGGCACGCGGAGAACCTCGTCGTCCGCAACATGCGCAACGGCGGCGAGACCGTGATCACCTGGAACCTCGCCCTCGACGCGAACGGCGGCCCCCACCAGGGCCACTGCGGCACCCGGTGCAACGGCGTGGTGGAGATCGCGGGCGACCGCGTGACCCGGGGCGCCGAGTACTACGTCCTCGGCCACGTCACGAAGTTCGTCGAGCCCGGGGCCGTCCGCATCGGCTCCACCAGCCAGGGACCGGGCGGCGTGCAGAACGTCGTCTTCCGCAACCCCGACGGCTCGCGGGCCGCGTACGTGGTGAACACCGCCTCCTCCGCCCAACGGTTCTCGATCACCGAGAACGGGCGCTCGCTCTCCCACGAACTGCCCGCCGGCGCCGTGGCCACCTTCGTCTGGGGCGACGGCGCCACCCCGCCGCCCATCGACGGCATCGACCCGGACCGCTGGTACCAGGTGGTCAACACGGGCAGCGGCCGCTGCCTGGACGCGGCGGACTGGGGCACGGCCGACGGCACCCGGCTCCAGCAGTGGACGTGCGGCGCCCCCGGCCAGGCCAACCAGAACTGGCGGCTGCGGCCCGTCGGCGACGGCCGCCTCCAGGCGGTCAACCGGCACAACTCCAGGGTGTGGGACGTCGACGGGGGCACCGGGGCGACCGCCGACGGCACCCGGGTCCACCTGTGGAGCGACACGGGCGGCGCCAACCAGCACTGGAGCGCGGAGCCGGTGGGCGCCGGCGCCTACCGGTTCATCGCCCGGCACAGCGGCAGGTGCCTCACCGTCGAGGGCGGCTCCACCGCGGACGGCGCCGGCCTGTCCCAGCGGACGTGCAACGGCTCGGCGGCCCAGTCCTTCCGCCTGGCGGCCGTCCCCCTCTGATCCCTCTGATCCCGGATCCCCAGGCCCCTCCGTCCCGGGTCCGGCCGCCGGCGCGCGGCCGGACCCGGCGGCCTCCGCCGTCACCGGCGCAGCAGGTCCTCCAGGGACTCCGTCACCGCCGACGCGGCGGAGCCGAAGGGCTCGATGACCAGGTCCACCCCCTCGGACCGCAACTGCCTGGCGGTGCGCCGGGTGTGGGCGGTGAGCGCGATCACCCCCCGGTACTCGTGGTGCCGCAGGCCGTGCAGCAGGGCCCTGTTGGTCTCCGGCAGGGAGATGGTGCTGATCACGCAGCGGGCCCGGCCCAGCGGCAGCGCCTCCAGGAAGTGCACGTCCTCGGCGCTGCCGTAGACGGCGGTCACCCCGTACCGGTCGTTGCGCCGCACGCGGTGCGGGTCGAAGTCCACCGCCAGCACCCGGTGCCCCGCCTCGCCGAGCCGGTCGGCCAGGGGGCCGCCGAACCGGCCCAGTCCGTACAGGATGACGTCGACGTCCCGGTGGTCGTCGGAGAGTTCCGGCCGGTGGCCGCGGCCCCGCTCGAACCTGGCCAGACCGCGTTCCAGGGACCGGTACAGCCGGTGGGAGTCGAGCACCAGGTAGGTGGAGCCGCCGATGGTGACCAGCCCGACCACGGTGATCAGGCTGACGGCGGCGGCGGTGATGTGGCCGAGGCTGTGTCCGAGGGCGGCGAGGATGAGGGAGAACTCCGAGATCTGGGCGGCCGTGATCCCGGTCAGGAATCCCACCCGCACCGGGTAGCGCATGGCGGTCATGACGGCGACGACGATCAGCGGCTTGCCCGCCAGCACGAACGCGGAGAACACCAGCGCCTCGGCGATCTGCGCGCCGGCGTCGGAGAACTCCAGTCCCGCGCCCAGTTCCAGGAAGAAGAACAGCAGGAGGAAGTCGCGCAGGCTGACCAGCCGGGCCCCCATGGCGTCGCGGTAGGGGGTGGTCGCCAGGGAGACGCCCGCCAGGAACGCCCCGACCTCGGAGCTGAAGCCCAGCCACTCGCTCAGCGCGGCCACCGACACGGCGTACGCCACGCCGAAGAGCAGCAGCAGCTCCTGGGACCGGGCGACGTGGTGGAGCAGGCCGGGCAGGACGTGGCGCATCAGCAGGGCGATCCCGGCCAGCAGCCCCAGCCCCTTGGCGACGACCAGCGCCATCTCCGCCGCCATGCCGCCTCCGGTGCCCCCGGTGCGCCGGCCGAACGCGGTCAGCCCGATCATCACCAGCACCACGGCGATGTCCTGGACGATCAGGTAGCCCACCGCGATGCGGCCGTGGAGCTGCTCCAGTTCGCGTTTGTCGGAGAGCAGCTTCACGATGATGATCGTGGAGGAGAAGGTGAGCGCGACCGCGACGTAGAGCGCCGTCACGGTGTCCATGCCCAGCGCGAGGGCGATCAGGTAGCCGATCACCGAGGTGAACAGCACCTGGCCGAGGCCGGTGGCCAGCGCCACCGGCCCGGTGGTGCGGACCAGGTGGAGGTCCAGCCGCAGTCCCACCAGGAACAGCAGCACCGCGATGCCCAGCCGGGCGAGCAGTTCGACGGTGCCCTCCGACTCCACCCAGCCGGTGCCCGCCGGGCCGACGAGGATGCCGACGCCGATGAAGGCGACGATCAGCGGCTGGCGCAGTTTGACGGCCAGCAGCCCCACCGCGGCGGAGACGGCGAGGACCGCGGCGACGAGGGAGAAGTCGTGCGCTTGCATGGCATCCGCTCGATCACGGTGAGGGCGGGCGCGGGGCGGTGCCGGCGTCCGCGGCGGACGGCGGTCACCGCTCGGCGTCCGGGACGACGAGCACGTCGCACGGCGCCCAGGCCATCACGTGCTGGGCGACGCTGCCGAGGAGGGCGTAGCCGAGGCCGGAGCGCGTCCCCGTGCCGACCACGACCAGGTCGGCGTCCAGGTTCCCGGCCTGTTCCGGGACGGTGTCCTGCGCGCGTCCCGGCACGACCAGGACGCGGTCCGGCCGCGGTGCGAGGGCGTCCGCCAGCCGTTCGACGCCCGGCCGGTCCTGCTCGGTGACCGCGCGCCGCAGCTGCTCCAGCCCGGCGTCGTCCACGCCCTGCTGGAGCATCAGGCGTTCGCCGAGCACGATGCTCACGCGCAGTGCGAGGTGCTCCGCCGAGGGGGTCAGCGCGGTGCCGGCGCGGGCCGCCGCCAGGGAGACCTCCGAGTCGTCTACGGCGAGCAGGACCCTGCGGTACGGGGCCCCGGCGGGTCTCCTGACGATCAGGACCGGGATCCGGCTCGCCCGCACCAGGTTCTCCGGGGTGCCGCCGATGGGGGCGCCGGGCCGCAGGTGCGCGCCGTGGGCGCCCGCCACCAGCAGGTCCGCGTCCGCCTCCCGCGCCTCGTCCAGGAGGGCGGCGCCGGGCCGGCCGGAGCGCAGCCCGGTCTCGACGCCCTCCCCGGAGTCCTCCGCGTACCGTCCGGCCTGGGAGCGCAGCAGCTCTCCGGCGAACTCCGCCAGCTCGGGGTCGATGCCCGGCGGGAGGACGTGCACCACCCTGACCCGCGCGCCGTGGGAGGCGGCGAGCGCGGCGGCACGGCCGACGGCCTGCCCCGCGTACTCGGAGAGGTCGGTGGCCGCCAGTACGCGCCGGGGTGGCACTGAGTACACCGGTATCACCCCCGGTCCATGGTCTTGAATGTCAGATTAGTGGCTTTTCCGGAAGTCCACAGCGTCATGGACCCGGCGGAGGTTTCGCTCCCCACCGCCCGGACACCCGCACACCCGACCAGCGGAACATCCCTTATGCCCTGAAATGTGCGGCACATGTCCCGGCGTGCGACCTCCGCCGCGCACCGCGGAGAGCCCGGATGCCGCACCCCACCCAGGGAGGCACCAGTGAAAGCCGTCGTCTACAAGGAACCGTTCAAGGTGGCCGTGGAGGAGGTCCCCGACCCCCGGATCGAGCAGCCCACCGACGTGATCATCAAGATCACCACATCGGCGATCTGCGGCTCCGACCTGCACATGTACGAGGGACGCACCGGAGCCGAGCCGGGGATCGTCTTCGGCCACGAGAACATGGGCATCGTGGAGGAGACCGGTCCGGGCGTCACCTCCGTCCACAAGGGGGACCGGGTCGTCCTCCCGTTCAACGTGGCCTGCGGCTTCTGCAAGAACTGCCTGGCCGGGAGGACCGGCTTCTGCCTGACCGTCAACGAGGGCTTCGCGGGCGGCGCCTACGGCTACGTGTCGATGGGGCCGTTCACCGGCGGTCAGGCGCAGTACCTGCGGGTGCCGTTCGCCGACTTCAACTGCCTGAAGCTGCCCCCGGGCGAGGAGCACGAGGACGACTTCGCGCTGCTGGCCGACATCTTCCCCACCGGCTACCACGCCACGGAGCTGGCGCAGGTGTCCCCCGGCGAGAGCGTGTGCGTGTTCGGCGCCGGGCCGGTCGGACTGATGGCGGCCTACTCCGCGATGCTGCGCGGCGCGTCCCGCGTCTTCGTCGTCGACCGGCAGCCGGACCGCCTGCGCGTCGCGCACGAGATCGGCGCGGTCCCGATCGACTACAGCAAGGGCGACGCCGCCGGGCAGATCAAGGAGCAGACGGACGGCGAGGGCACCGACAAGGGCATCGACGCCGTGGGCTACCAGGCCACGGTGGCCGAGGGCGAGGAGCAGCCGGCGATGGTGCTCAACACCCTGGTCGAGTCCGTGCGCCCCACCGGGATGCTCGGCGTCGTCGGCCTGTACGTCCCCTCGGACCCCGGCGGCCCCAGCGACAGCGCCAAGAAGGGCGAACTGCTCTTCAAGATCGGCCGGTTCTTCGAGAAGGGCCTGCGCATGGGCACCGGCCAGGCGAACGTCAAGGCGTACAACCGCCAGCTGCGCGACATGATCATCGCAGGGCGGGCCAACCCCAGCTTCGTGGTCTCCCACCGGCTCCCGCTGACCGAGGCCCCCGAGGCCTACGAGCACTTCGACAAGCGGGACAACGGCTGGACGAAGGTCCTGCTCAAGCCCCAGATGGCCTGACGCGCCCGAGCGTCCGGCACCCCCGCGCCCGGTGGGGCGCGGGGGCACGGCCGCCCCGCGCGTCCGGCCGGACGCGTCCGCCGCTGCCGGCGGGGGGCGCGGGAGAAACGGAACGCTTTCTTCCCTGGTCACCGGGGACTCATGACGCGAAGTATTGACGGGGCACCCCCGTGGGCCTACTGTCGCGCCCGCTCTTTGAAACGATCGATTGAAACGTATCAACCCACCGCCCCGGCCTCCGGGCACGGGCCGGGACGGGAGAAGGGCCGCACCGTGACACCCCCGACACCCCCGACACCCCCGACATCCCCGGCACCCCCGACGGCGTCCCCGGCCGCGCGGGGCCGGACCCCCTCGGCCCGGCGGCGCAGACCCGCCGCCCTGACCGCCGCGGCGCTGGCCGGACTGCTGGCACTCGGCGCCCCGCCCGCCCAGGCCGACGACGGACTCCCCCGCGGCGACCGCGGGAAGCCCTCGTCCGGCGTCCGGCTCGAACGCCTCGACCGCGGCCTCGTGGCCGTCTCCACCGGCGAGGGCGTGTTCCTGAGCTGGCGGCTGCTCGGCCACGAGGTCACCGGCCACACCGACAGCGGCATGGCCGGCGCGGACTTCCGCGTCTACCGCGACGGCAAGCGGATCGCCACCGTCACCGACAGCACCAACTACCTCGACCGGGACGCCCCCGCCGGCGCCGAGTACCGTGTCGCCGCCGTCGTCCGCGGGAAGGAGACCGGCCGCAGCGCCGCCGTCACCCCCCGGTCCGAGGCGTACGTCGAACTGCCGCTGAAGAAGCCCGCGGACGGCGTCACCCCGGCGGGCGAGACGTACACCTACAGCGCCAACGACATGAGCGTCGGCGACGTCGACGGCGACGGGCGGTACGAGTACGTCGTCAAGTGGGACCCGTCCAACTCCAAGGACGTCTCGCAGGTGGGCTACACCGGCAACGTCTACATCGACACCTACCGCCTCGACGGCACCCTCCTCCACCGCGTCGACCTGGGCGTCAACATCCGCGCGGGCGCCCACTACACGCAGTTCCTCGTCTACGACTTCGACGGCGACGGCCGCTCGGAGATGATGTTCAAGACCGCGCCCGGCACGAAGACCGTCCGCTACGACGAGCGGGGCCGCGTCGTCTCCGAGCGGTACGTCACCATGCCGCGCGCGGACGTGAAGGCCGGGTACTCCCACCGCGACGACTACCGGATGAGCGCCGCGGACTACCGGGAGCACCTCGTGGAGACGTTCCTCGGCTGGCACGAGCACCCCGAGGTGGCGGCGGGCAGGTGGCCCGCCACCCTGGAGGAGGCGTTCGGCATCGAGCGGCGCCACGCGTACCCGCTCTCCCGCGCCGCCGCCGAGGACCTCGCCGACCACTTCCTCGACGTCTACGCCCCGAGCCGCAGCGCCCGCAACAACCTGCGCGCCTTCGAGGGCTTCGTCCTCTCCGGCCCCGAGTACCTGACGGTGTTCGACGGCGCCACCGGCCGCGAGCTCCAGACCGTCCGCTACGAGCCCGGACGGCACGACGACGGCCTGATGTGGGGCGACTACGCCATGAGCCGCATCGAGCCGGGCAACCGCGTCGACCGCTTCCTGTCCGGCGTTGCCCACCTGGACGGGAAGCACCCCTCGGCGGTCTTCGCCCGCGGCTACTACACGCGCGCCACCCTCGTCGCCTACCGCTGGGACGGGAGGCGCCTGAAGCGCGACTGGTCCGTCGACAGCGGCTGGACGCCGATGGACAACCCCTTCGACGACTCCCCCCACGGCGTCGACGGCACCGACCCGGAGTACGGCACCCTCACCACCCAGGGCTTCCACTCGCTCAGCGCGGCGGACGTGGACGGCGACGGCCGCCAGGAGATCGTCTACGGCGCGGCCACCATCGACGACGACGGCGACCTGCTGTACAGCTCGTTCGCCGAGGCCCCGACCGGAAGCGCGGAGCCCGGGCGGACCGTGCGCCTCGGCCACGGCGACGCCATGCACGTCACCGACATCGACCCGGCCCGCCCCGGGCTGGAGGTCTTCACCGTCCACGAGGGCGGCCGCTCGGCGCCCTACGGCCACGCGCTGCGCGACGCCGCGACCGGCGAGGTGCTGTACGGCGGCTACACGGGTGTCGACACCGGACGCGGCATGGTCGGCGACGTCGATCCCGCCCGGCCCGGACTGGAGACCTGGGCGTCCAACGGCGTCGGCCTGTGGAGCGCGGACGGGCAGCGGCTCGGGAACGCCACGCCCGGCACCAACATGAGCATCCGCTGGTCCGGCGACCTGACCACGCAGATCGTCAACGGCACGGGCGAGACGGCGCCGACCGTCGACGACTGGCGGCGCGGCAGGCTGCTGACCGCCGAGGGCGCCCGCGCCAACAACGGCACCAAGGGCAACCCCTCCCTGGTCGCCGACGTCCTGGGCGACTGGCGCGAGGAGCTGCTGGTGCGGACGGCGGACAGCTCGGCGGTGCGGATGTACGTCAGCACCGAGGTCACCGGCCACAAGCTGTACACGCTGATGCACGACCCCCAGTACCGGGCCGAGGTGGCGCGGCAGCAGACCACGTACAACCAGCCCGCCCACCCGTCCTTCCACCTGGGCGCGGGCACCGACTGGTCGGAGGTGCCCGTCCCGGGCCGCCGGTGACGGACGGCCGTACGGCCGGGGTGCGGCGCTCAGCCGTGCCACACCCCGGCCACGGCCCCGGCGAGAGCGGCGGCCTGCGCGCGTCCCGCACGCGCGCAGGCCGCTCTGCGCGCCGGGTCGAGGGCGTCGCGGCCGAACGCGCGGCGCGCGGCGGCGTCCGGGGTGAGGAGGGCGACCTCCGCGCCGTCCGCCCTCAGCTCCTCGGCGTGCCGGGCGGCGGCCACGCCCGGCCCCTTCGGGACGGGTGCCAGGATCACGATCCGCCGGTGGCCGCGGGCCAGGTCGGCGTTGGTGGTGGAGCGCACGCCTCCGTCGATCCACCGCCTCCCGCCGATGGCGACCGGCGGCCACACCCCCGGCAGCGTGCCGCTGGCGGTGACCGCCCTGAGCAGGTCGGCGCCGCTGCCGGAGTGGAGGGCCGCCACCTCGCCGGTGTGCGCGTCCGCGGCGGCCAGGTGCAGCGGGCGCGAGGGCCACTCCCGCACCGGCATGAGCGCGCCGACCGCCTCCAGCGCCTCCTCCTGCGGGACGGTCCGGGCGGCGAGCGCCATCCGTCCCAGGCGGCGCGCCGTCGCCTCCGGGGTGCGGGAGAGGAGCATCGCCCACAGGAACCGCAGGGTCACGGCGGGCGGAACCCTGATGGCGGGTTCGTCCCCGCGGAGGACCAGCTGGCTCTCGTAGAGCTCCTCCAGGGGTGTCCCGGCCGCGATCCGCGCCCCCATGATCGCGCCCGCCGATGTGCCGACCACCAGGTCGGCATCGGTGAGGTCCACGCCGGCGCCGGCCAGTCCGGCCAGCACGCCGACCTCCCACGCCCCGCCGGTGAACCCCCCGCCGCCCAGTACCAGGGCCCTGCCCGCCATACCGCCTCCGTTCCCCGCCGCACCGGAACCTTGAAACGGGGAGCATTCCCCGCTTGGCGCCGCAACGGTAGCACCACAAACGGGGAAGGGTCCACGTTTCACTGGGGGGACGGCCGGCGGGCGCCGCCGCACCGGTGGCGTACGCTCACACGACCGGGGGACCGGGACCGAGGGAGGAACCATGACCGCCAAGCCGACCAACTGGGCGGGGAACGTCGAGTTCGCCGCACGGACCCTGCACCGGCCGGCGTCGGCCGAGCACCTCCGGGAGATCGTCGCGGGGAGCGACCGCGTCCGGGTGCTGGGCTCGGGGCACTCCTTCAACCGGATCGCCGACACCACCGGCGACCTGATATCCCTCGACGACCTGCCCCGCACGGTCGAGGCCGACTCCGCGGACGGAACGGTCCGGGCCGGCGCCGCCACCCGGTTCGCCGAGCTGTCCCCGGTGCTGCGGCGGCACGGACTGGCCCTGCCGAACCTGCCGTCCACCCCGCACTTCACCCTCGCCGGCGCGTACGCCACCGGCACCCACGGCTCGGGGCGCACCGGCGGCAGCCTGGCCGCCGCCGTACGGTCCGTGGAGCTGGTCACCGCGGACGGGGAGACGGTCACCGTCTCGCGCGGCGCCGACGGCCACTTCGAGGGGACCGTGGTCTCGCTCGGCGCCCTGGGGGTGGTCACCGCCCTCACCCTGGAGGCGTGCCCGGCGTTCGAGATCGAGCAGTACGTCCACGAGGGGCTGCCGTGGCCGGTGCTCGCCGAGGGCCTGGGGGAGATCCTCGGCGCCGCGTACAGCGTCAGCGTCTTCACCGACTGGTCCGGCCCGGCGCGGGTGTGGGTCAAGCACCGGGTCGGCGACCCGCTGCCCGACCTGTCCTGGACCGGCGCCCGTCCCGCCGACGGACCGCGTCACCCGATCGAGGGGATGCCCACGGACAACGCCACCGAGCAGCAGGGCGTGCCCGGACCGTGGGACGAGCGGCTTCCGCACTTCCGCGCCGGTTTCCTGCCCAGCGCCGGGAACGAGCTCCAGTCGGAGTACTTCGTGCCCGCCGGACGGGCCGCCGAGGCCGCCGGAGCGCTGCGGGAGCTCGGGCCGCTGCTGGCCCCCGTCCTCCAGGTGTCCGAGATCCGCACCGTGGCCGCCGACCCGCACTGGCTCAGCCCCGCCCACGGCCGGGACAGCGTCGCCTTCCACTTCACCTGGACCTCCGACGCCCGCGCCGTCGCCCCCGTGCTGCTCCGCGTCGAGGAGGCGCTGGCGCCCTTCGACCCGCGCCCCCACTGGGGGAAGCTGGCCTCCGCGGCGCCGGAGGCGCTGAGCGCCTCCTACGGCCGCTGGGAGGACTTCCGCGCCCTGCTGCGCCGGTTCGACCCGGAGGGCGTGTTCCGCAACGAGACGATCGACCGGTACTTCCCCCGGTAGAGGCCGGCGGAGGAACGCCGGGCGGCCCCGGCACCCCGGCCCCCCGCACCGCGGCGCCGGGGACAGGGCGGGCGGGCGCGGGCGGGCACCGCCCCCGGTCCGGACGAACACCCCTGACAGGACCGCGAGTTACCGGAAAGAAGGGGTTTGACCTCCCCGTGCGGGGGGATCGCCTGAGCCAAATCGGGCCAGTTGCCGCTCCCGTATTCCCTAGGTCACGCCGAGTCGCTACCTTCCCTTGCACCGCGTCCGCAGGCCGGACACGCAATCCCCCACGCCGAACAGCTCCGTCCCCGCTGTCCGCACCGGAAGGAACATCCCGTGCACGCACCTCTCCGCAGAGGCAGGAAGCGCAGACTCACCGCGGCCGCAGCGGCCGCCTCCCTCGCCGCCCCGCTGCTGGTCCTCGCGTCCGCCGCGCCGGCCGCGGCGACCCCCGCCCCGGGCGCACAGGGGGAGCGGCTGGCGAGGAAGCTGGTCGGGCAGACCGGCGCCGAGGGCGCCATGAGACACCTGCGGGCGTTCCAGCAGATCGCGAAGCTCAACGAAGGCAACCGCGCCGCCGGCGCCGAGGGACACACCTGGTCCGCCAAGTACGCGGGCACGCTGCTCAAGCTCGCCGGCTACGAGGTCACCTACCAGAACTTCGACTTCGTCTACACCGAGACCCTCGCGGAGAGGCTGACCGTCCTCACCCCCGAGCGCGCCGACGTGCCGATCAAGGTGATGACGTACACCAAGAGCACCCCCGAGGGCGGCATCGAGGCGTCCGTCGCGGCCGTACCGGTGGACGCGGACGGCACCACCGGCTGCACCGCCGAGGACTTCGCGTCCGGCGACTTCACCGGGAAGATCGCGCTGATCCAGCGCGGCGGCTGCACCTTCGCCGAGAAGCAGGCGGCCGCCGCCGACGCCGGCGCGGTGGGCGCCATCGTCTACAACAACGTCGACGGGGAGCTCAACGGCACCCTCGGCGACGCCTCCGCGGGCCGCATCCCCACCGGCGGGCTCAGCAAGGAGGACGGCGAGGAGCTGGCCGCCAGGGCCGCCCGGGGCACCGTCACGGTCAGCATGGAGATCCGCGAGCTCCAGGAGACCCGCACCACGCCCAACGTCATCGCCGAGACGCGCGGCGGCGACCCGGACAACGTCGTGATGTTCGGCGCCCACCTGGACTCCGTCACCGCCGGCCCCGGCATCAACGACAACGCCTCCGGCTCCGCGGGCATCCTGGAGACCGCCCTCCAGCTCGCCAAGGCCGACAGGAAGGGCAAGCACGCCAACAAGGTGCGCTTCGCCCTGTGGTCCGCCGAGGAGCTCGGCCTCCAGGGCGCCGAGCACTACGTCAGGAACCTCTCCCAGGCCGAGCGCGACAGGATCGCCCTCTACCTGAACTTCGACATGATCGCCTCGCCGAACTACGGCCTGTTCGTCTACGACGGCGACGACTCCGACGGGGTCGGCGCCGGACCGGGCCCCGAGGGATCGGCGCAGCTCGAGCACGCGATCAACACCTTCATGCGGTCGCGGGGCCACGAGCCGCGCGGCACCGACTTCACCGGACGCTCCGACTACGGCCCGTTCATCGAGGCCGGCATCCCCTCCGGCGGCACCTTCACCGGTGCCGAGGGCGTCAAGTCGGAGGAGGAGGCCGCCCTGTGGGGCGGCAGGGCCGGGGTCGCGTACGACGAGTGCTACCACCTGGAGTGCGACGACCTGGGCAACGTCAGCGAGAAGGCGCTCGGCATCAACGTCGACGTGATCGCCCACGCCGTCGGCACGTACGCCTGGGACACCGGCTCCCTCGACGACGAGGTGCCGTTCGAGCCCACGAAGGGCACGGCGGGCAGCGGCGGCGGTCTGCACGACCACGACCACGAGCTCACCTCCTGACCCGTCCGGCAGGCCCGGTCCGCCGAACGGGCCGAACGGGCCGAACGGGCCGGAGGGCATCCGCGGGCGCCGGGGGAGCACACCTCCGGCGCCCGCGGCGCATCCCGAGGCGCGCGGCGCCCGCCGCCGCGCGCCCTTCCGCCCGGAGCACCCGCCGGGTGTTCCCCCGCGTTCCGCCCGCCGCGGAGCCGGAGCCTCCGGCCCTGTCCGCCGGCGGAAGGCTGCGCCCCGAGGCGCCGGACCGGTAGGCTTTCCGTGTGATCTTCAAGCGAATCGGAAACGGGCGGCCGTACCCCGACCACGGCCGGGAGAGCACCCGCCAGTGGGCGGATGTCGCGCCACGGCCGGTGCGCCTTGACCAGCTCGTCACCACCAAGGGACAGCTCGACCTGGAGACCCTCCTCGCCGAGGACTCCACCTTCTACGGCGATCTGTTCGCACACGTCGTGAAGTGGAACGGCGACCTCTACCTGGAGGACGGCCTGCACCGCGCCGTACGGGCGGCCCTCCAGCAGCGGCAGGTGCTCCACGCCCGCGTGCTCGAACTCGACTGACGCCGCGGCCCCGCACGGCCCTCCCGAGGCCCTGTTGGCCCTTTCGGGGCGGACTGCGGGACGAGCATTGATCATTTAGTAGGCATTGCGGCTTTACCGCACTACGCTGCGCCCATGAGCATGCTCACTCCCCCCGGCATGGGCGGAAAGTACCGCATCACGGGTGACAGCTACCCGCGCATGCGCCGCCCGCGCAGGCGCCGCAGGATCGTCGTCACCACCCTCGCGGTGACCGCCGGCCTCGGAGTCCTCTCCTGGGGGACGGTCCAGCTCGTCGACGTCTTCACGGGCGGCGGCACCTCGGTGCGCGCGGCCGGCGAGGGACGGGCCTGCGAGCGCGACGACGCGGCGGAGGCGCAGTCCGCCAAGGCCCCCGCCGCCTCCGGGAAGCCGTCCGGGAAGCCCGCGCCCGGCGCGCTCCCCGAGCCCTCCGCCATCACGGTCAACGTCTACAACGCCACCACCCGCAGCGGCCTGGCCAAGAACACCGCGGACGCGCTGAAGAAGCGCGGCTTCAAGGTCGGCGAGGTGGCCAACGCCCCGGCGTCCCTGGACAAGAAGGTGAAGGAGGCCGGGCTGCTGATGGGCCCGCCCGCCGCGCACCGCACCGGCGCGTTCGACGTCCTGCACGCCCAACTCCCCCAGGCGCGGATCAGGGAGGTCGACCGCAAGGGCCGCGAGATCGACCTGGTGATCGGCAAGGCGTTCAAGGGCCTGGCGAAGGAGAAGGACGTGCGCGAGGCCATGGCGGCCCTCGCCAGTCCGTCCCCCTCGCCGTCCCCCTCCGGCTGCTGAGCGGGCGTTCCGGGCCCGCTCCGGGCCCGGAACGCCCCCGGGTCTAGCCCGCCGTCCCGTACATGCGGTCGCCCGCGTCGCCCAGTCCGGGGACGATGTAGCCGTCCTCGTTGAGCCGCTCGTCGACCGAGGCGGTCACCACGGTGACCGGCCTGCCCTCCAGCTCGCGCTCCATCAGCTCCACGCCCTCGGGCGCCGCCAGCAGGCAGAGCGCCGTGACGTCGTCGGCGCCGCGCCGGATCAGCTCCCTGATCGCCGCCACCAGCGTGCCCCCGGTGGCCAGCATCGGGTCCAGGACGTACACCTGGCGTCCGGAGAGGTCGTCCGGCATCCGGGTGGCGTAGGTGGACGCCTGGAGCGTCCGCTCGTCGCGGATCATCCCGAGGAACCCGACCTCCGCGGTCGGCAGCAGCCGCACCATCCCGTCGAGCATGCCCAGCCCGGCCCGCAGGATCGGCACCACCAGCGGACGCGGGTGGGAGAGCCGGACGCCCGTCGTCGCCGTCACCGGGGTGGTGATGTCCACCGGCTCGATGCGCACGTCCCGGGTGGCCTCGTAGGCGAGCAGGGTCACCAGCTCGTCGGCGAGCCGCCGGAAGGTCGGGGAGTCGGTGCGCTCGTCGCGCAGCGTGGTGAGTTTGTGCGCCACCAGCGGGTGGTCGACGACGTGAATCCGCATGTCACGACAGTATCCGAGGCCGGCATCGGGCCCGCACTGGCGTACCGGCGTCTTTTCGGGGGACAGTGGACAGGTAAGACCGGAGGTGTGGCCGCATGCCCGAACCGAGGGACCAGCACGACGACAGCCCCGACCCCCGTCGGACGTCCATACGCCGGGAGAGGCGGAAACGCCCGGCCCGCGGGCGCCGCGAGTCCCCGGAGCAGTACGACGAGTCCGGAGAGGCCGGGAGTGCCGGAAGTGCCGGGGATTCCGGGGACGCCGAGAGCGACATGGACCGGCGCCGCCGCCGGGCGGTCTTCCTGCGCGAACTGAACGAGGCGAAAGCGCTGCGCGAACGGGTCCAGCCACGCCGCGCCCGCGCCGCGCGCATGCGGCAGGCCATGCGAATGAGGACATTCCGCTGGTAGTCCGCCGCAACACCCGCACGACGCACAGCCGAAGACCTCTCGCCGAGCGCCGGTTTCTGCCACGATTCCGCTTGGGCGGGGCGTGGTCCCGTCAGCACTCGGGCACCTGAAACCAGTGGGAGAGTCACGGTGTACTTCGCCGCACTGCTCGCGCGCACCGAAGACGGGTGGGAAGCGAGCGACACGGAACTCGACGAGGTCGAGACCCTGACCGACCTCGCCGACCTGGCCCGGGAGGCCGCGGAGGACGACGAGCCGGTCCTGGTCTGCATCGAGCAGGAGGGCGCCTGGTTCGGCGTCGTCCGCGTGGAGGGCGAGGACGACCCTCGCATCTTCGTCTCGGACGCCGCCGCGGCCGCGCGCAACTCGTACGGGGAGATCCTGCTCACCGACGAGCTCCTCGGCCGGGAGCCGGACGACGGGAAGGACCTCGACCTGCTCGTGGACCTCGACGGCACGGAGGACGGCGAGCCGGTTCCGGACGACGACGAGGAGGACGAGGACGGCGTGGCCGGCGGCGACGCGCTGCCGGCGGGGCCGGTCGGCGACGCCGGGCTGCTGGCCGACTTCGGCCTGGACGAGAAGGCGCTGCTCTCGCTGACCCCGGAGGACGCGCTGAGCGAGATCGCCGAGGCGCTCGGCTGCACGGACATGCTGGAGGCCGTGCGGTAACCCGTGCGGCGGGACGTGCCGGCGGGCGGGGAGACTGGCCCCATGAACGAGTCACCGTCCGCCGGGCAGACCGAGCAGACCGGACAGGCCGGGCGGGCCCGGCGAGCCGGCGAGAACGAACGGACCGACCCGCTGCGCGACCCGTGGCGGGCGGCGATGCGACGTGCCCTGGGGGAGGCCGCACGGGCCCCGGAGACCGGCGACGTCCCCGTCGGCGCGGTCGTCCTCGGTCCGGACGGCGCGGTCCTGGGCCGTGGCCGGAACGAGCGCGAGGCGACCGGGGACCCGACGGCGCACGCGGAGGTCGTCGCGATCCGCGAGGCGGCCCGCGCCGTCGGGGAGTGGCGGCTCTCCGGGTGCACGCTGGTGGTGACGCTGGAGCCGTGCACGATGTGCGCGGGCGCGATCGTGCTGTCCCGCCTGGAGCGGGTGGTGTACGGGGCGGTGGACGAGAAGGCGGGCGCGGCCGGCTCGCTCTGGGACGTCGTACGGGACCGCCGGCTGAACCACCGTCCCGAGGTGATCTCCGGGGTGCTGGCACGGGAGTGCGGGGAGCTCCTGACGGACTTCTTCCGCACGCCCCGGCGGCCTTCCGCGGGCCGGGACGCCCCCCGGCCGCATATCGATTTCGGAGCACGCCCTCCCGTGGGCTAAGCTTCCTCCCGGTAGCGTGTCCGAGCGGCCGAAGGAGCTCGCCTCGAAAGCGAGTGTGGGGGCAACTCCACCGTGGGTTCAAATCCCACCGCTACCGCAGCGGACGAAGGGCCTCCTCGTGATCGAGAGTGATCGAGGGGGCCCTTGGTCGTCCTCCGCCCCGTCCCGCCCCTCCGCCCGTCTCCGGTGCCCGTGCGCCCGCCCCGTCCGCGTCCCGGCCCCGGCACGGCCCCGGGCCCTCGCCGAACCCCTGGGACCGCCGGACCGCTCCGGATAGACTCTCGCGACCGCGTGAACGGTCTTGTTCGGGAATGTGCGGGGAGAGGCAGGACTACGTGGACGTCAAGAAGGTCGCGCTCTACACCCTCCTCGTCTTCATCCTGTACACGATCATCACCTCCCCCGAGCGTTCCGCCGAACTCGTGGGCGTCGGCTTCGAGGGCATATCCAGCGCCGCGAAGGGCGTCGGCGCCTTCATGACCGAACTGGTGAACTGAGCCCTCCCCACGAACGCCCGCCCCTCCGCGGAGGCCGCCGGTGCCGGACGCCCGCCGCCCCCCGGACGGGCGTCGGCCACCTACCTGCCCGCAACAACACGGGGCCCCATGTGCTTGCGCACGGTGCATATAACTTGTGATGCTATGACCGCTTTTGCCGGACGAGTCTCGACCACGAAGGGGTTGGACGAACGGTGGCGGCCACGCAGACCCTTCCCCAGCCCCCCACCGGGGCAGCCCCCAGCCGTCGGAGTGCGGAGACCCGTGCCCTGACCCAGGTGCTCTTCGAGCGGCTGTCCGGCCTGGAGTCCGGCAGTCCCGAGTACGAACGGGTGCGCGGGGCCCTCATCGAGGCCAACATCCCCCTCGTCCGCTACGTCGCCGCGCGGTTCCGCAGCCGCAACGAGCCGATGGAGGACATCGTCCAGGTCGGCACCATCGGCCTGATCAACGCGATCGACCGCTTCGACCCCGGCCGGGGGGTGCAGTTCCCCACCTTCGCGATGCCGACGATCATCGGCGAGATCCGGCGCTACTTCCGCGACAACGTCCGCACCGTGCACGTCCCGCGCCGGCTGCACGAGATGTGGGTGCAGGTCAGCGGTGCGACCGAGGACCTGACCGTGCTCCACGGCCGCTCGCCCACCACCGCCGAGATCGCCGAGCGGCTGCGGATCAGCGAGGAGGACGTCCTCGCCTGCCTGGAGGCCGGCCGCGCCTACCGCGCCACCTCACTGGAGGCCGCCCAGGAGCGGGAGGACGGCCTGCCCGGCCTGATCGACCGGCTCGGCTACGAGGACCCGGCGCTGGACGGCGTCGAGCACCGCGACCTCGTACGGCACCTGCTGGTCCAGCTCCCCGAGAGGGAGCAGCGCATCCTGCTGCTGCGGTACTACCGGAACCTCACCCAGTCGCAGATCAGCGCGGAGCTGGGCGTCTCCCAGATGCACGTCTCCCGGTTGCTGTCACGGAGCTTCGCCCGACTGCGTGCCGCAAACCCCATCGACTCGTAACCCCGGCGAGTGACACTCTTTCAGGCGCACCACCATCGCGAGCTGTGCGGTTTTATCGACATGGGGCTACGTCGTGTTGCCTCCTTGTGACATTCTGCGAGAAGTGCGTTTGCCGCGACGGCGCCGCCGGTATCCACCGAGAGGTGCTTCCCTCGGGTCCGAGGGTGCCGCCGCGACCCGTCCGCGACCTCAAGGGGGTGGCATGTCCGTAGAACTGGGCAGCTCGAAGGTGCTCGCCGAGCCCGAGCCCAAGGCCGACGACGCACCGTACGTTCCCTCAGACTGCGACGCCATCGACACCCGCACCCTCTCCCGCTCCCTGTTCCAGCGGCTCGCCTCCCTCGACGAGGACAGCCCGGAACGCGCCTACGTCCGAGACACCCTCATCGAGCTGAACCTCCCTCTGGTGCGTTACGCGGCGGCCCGGTTCCGCAGCCGCAACGAGCCGATGGAGGACATCGTCCAGGTCGGCACCATCGGCCTCATCAAGGCCATCGACCGCTTCGACTGCGAGCGCGGGGTGGAGTTCCCCACCTTCGCGATGCCGACCGTCGTCGGCGAGATCAAGCGCTTCTTCCGGGACACCTCCTGGTCCGTGCGCGTCCCCCGGCGGCTCCAGGAGCTGCGGCTGGCGCTCACCAAGGCCGGCGACGAACTGTCGCAGAAGCTCGACCGCTCCCCGACCGTGGCCGAACTGGCCGCCTGTCTGGGGGTGTCCGAGGAGGACGTGGTGGACGGGCTCGCCGTGGGCAACGCCTACACGGCCAGCTCGCTGGACTCCCCCACCCCCGAGGAGGAGGGCGGCGAGGGCTCCCTGGCGGACCGGCTGGGGTACGAGGACAGCGCGCTGGAGGGCGTGGAGTACCGCGAGTCGCTCAAGCCGCTGCTCGCCAAACTCCCGCCGCGCGAGCGGCAGATCATCATGCTGCGGTTCTTCGGGAACATGACGCAGTCGCAGATCGGCGAGCGGGTCGGCATCTCGCAGATGCACGTCTCCCGGCTGCTCACCCGTACGCTCGCGCAGTTGAGAGAGGGCCTGGTCGCGGAGGAGTGACCTGCGGCCCGGCGGAGAGCGGAGGGCCGGCGGGCGCTCCGGAGGACGGACGGGTCACCGGCTGATCCCGGACGACCCACGGGACGAGGCAGCCGCCGGACGGTGTACACCGTCCGGCGGCTGCCTCGTTCGCCGTGTGCTCGTCTCCCGGTACGGGCGCCCCGCCTCCGGTGCCGTCAGGAGAGCGCCAGCCAGGCGACCGCGGCGATGACCGCGACCACCGCGACGATCCCGACGATCAGACCGATCCTGGGGCCGGAGGAGGACGTCGCGGCCGTGGGGCGCGGCCCCTCCTCGTCGACGAACGCGCGGAACATCTGGGTGCTTCCGGCCGGGTCGTGGTTGCCGGCCGGGCCCTGGGGTGCATGGGGGTTGTGAGCCATGGCCATGGACCCTAGCGAACAGTGCGTCCGCCGGTCACGCCGGTCTTCCCCCGCGCATCCCCGGGCCGGCCCTCCCCTCCGCCCCGCCGCCGGCGCATCCGATTTTGGTGAACTGTTTGCCCTTCCGCGTCCGGTTTCACTTGCTTGTCATGCCCAAGGAAACATATGCTTGCCCTAAGCAACGATCCTTTCAGGGTGTGAGGAGGCGCCGGGTGCCCCAGACCGATCCGCACTCAGACCCGTACTCCGATCCGTACGAGGAACTCGCCCGGCAACTCGGTTCCATCGGAGCCGTCCGGCGCGAACTGGCCCGCTCCCTCCCCTCCGACTGCCCGCCCGCGGTGGCGGTCGTGCTGATGATCCTGGGCCGGTACGGCGAGATGCGGATGAGCCGGCTCGCCGACCGGATGGCCGTCGACATGTCCGTCGCCAGCCGCCACGTCGCCCACACCGTCGACCGCGGCTGGGTCGACCGCCGGCCCGACCCCGTCGACGGCCGGGGGCGGCTGCTGCGGCTCACCGGGGACGGCGAGCGGCTGCTGGCGGAGATGCACCGGCGGACCACCGAGGCCCTCGCACACCGCCTCCGCAACTGGTCCGAGGAGGACGTGGTCCGCCTCACCGAGCTGCTGGCCCGGCTGCGCGCCGACTTCGGCGAGTACGAACAGCACGGCGTCCCGGAGCCCGACGACACCACCACGCACCCCTGAGAGACACGGCCGTCCGGCCGCTTCGCCGGACGGCGCCACCACCGGGGACCGTCCGGAATCCCGGGCGCTCCGGAAGTACTCCCACGGGACTCGGCACCACACGACGTCCGCCGGAAGAGAGCAGGGAAACAAGCACCGCATGGCAACGTCCACACCACCGAACCCGCGGAACGACGGTCGATCCCGCGCCGCGGATGACGCCGACACGGCGACCATGACGCACCGGCAGATCATGGAGGCGCTGTCCGGGCTGTTGCTCGGCATGTTCGTCTCGGTCCTGTCCTCGACGGTCGTCTCCAACGCCCTGCCCGAGATCATCTCGGAACTGGGGGGCGGCCAGAGCGCGTACACCTGGGTGGTGACGGCCTCACTGCTGACCATGACCGCCTCCACCCCGCTGTGGGGCAAGCTCGCCGACCTCTACAGCAAGAAGGTCCTGGTCCAGGCGGCCCTGGTCCTCTTCGTCCTGGCCTCCGCCGGCGCGGGCCTGTCCCAGGACACCGGCACGCTGATCGCCTTCCGCGCCGTGCAGGGCCTGGGAGCGGGCGGTCTGGCCGCGCTGTCCCAGATCATCATCGCCGCCATGATCCCCCCGCGTGAGCGCGGCCGGTACAGCGGCTACATCGGCGCGACCTTCGCCGTCGCCACCGTCGGCGGACCCCTGCTCGGCGGCGTCATCACCGACACCCCCTGGCTCGGCTGGCGCTGGTGCTTCTACGTCGGGGTGCCGTTCGCACTCGTCGCCCTCCTCGTCCTGCAGAAGACACTGCACCTGCCGGTGATCAGGCGGGAGAACGTCAGGGTGGACTGGCCGGGCGCCGCGCTCATCACCGCGTCCGTCTCCCTGCTGCTGATATGGGTGACGCTGGCCGGGGACAGTTACGCCTGGCTGTCCTGGCAGACGTACGCGATGGTGGGCGCCTCCCTCCTCCTCGGCGCGGTCTTCGTCCTCGTCGAGGCGCGCGCCGCCGAGCCGATCGTCCCGCTGCGGCTGTTCCGCAACCGCACGATCACCCTCACCGCGCTGGCCTCGCTCTTCGTCGGCATCGCCATGTTCGGCGCGACCGTCTTCCTCAGTCAGTACTTCCAGCTCGCCCGGGGCCAGTCGCCGACGATGTCCGGTGTGATGACGATCCCGATGATCGTCGGCCTGTTCGTCTCCTCCACCCTCTCGGGCTGGGTCATCACCCGGACCGGCAAGTGGAAGGCGTGGCTGGTCGCCGGCGGCGTGCTGCTGACCGCCGGACTCGGTCTGCTGGGCACCATGCGGCACGACACCCCGTACTGGAAGGTCGGCCTCTTCATGGCGCTGCTGGGCACGGGCGTCGGCATGATGATGCAGAACCTGGTCCTGGCCACCCAGAATCAGGTGGCCCTCTCCGAGCTGGGCGCCGCCAGTTCCGTGCTCGCCTTCTTCCGCACGCTCGGCGGCGCGGTCGGCGTCTCCGCCCTGGGCGCGGTCCTGGCCCACCGCATCACCGGCTACATCGACGACGGCATGGCCGGGCTCGGTCTGCCGTCCGGCGGAGCGACCGGCGGCGACGGCAGCGCCATCCCGGACCTGGACGCGCTCCCGGCCCCGGTCCGCACGGTCGTGGAGAGTGCGTACGGCCACGGTGTCGCCGACATCTACCTCTATGCCGCTCCGATCGCCGTGATCGCGCTGGTGCTGGTGGTCCTCGTCAAGGAGGTGCCGCTCCGGACGGCGGTCGACCTGCGGCAGGACGCGGACGGCGCGGCGGACGCCACGGAGAAGTCGGCGGTCTGACCCGCCCGCCGATCACTCCGACCGACAGGGAAGGCCCCGGCGCCCGCCGGGGCCTTCCCCCGCCCCCGCCTCCGGGTCCGGACCGGACTTCACCGGACAGAGGCGATGTTTCACGGGAAACATCGCAGTACGACAAGCTGCCGATACCGGTGAACAGCCGCCGCTCGGTGGGCTACCGTCATCCCGTGGACGCCTCCGAAGCCACGACGTTCCCGCCCCGCCCGATCCGCGGCGTCCGGGCGAAGTACGTGCGTCAGGCCGGCTGTCCCTGCGACTTCGCGGACGTCACGGTGGACTTCGAGCCGTGGGAGGAAGGCTTCGCGTTCGAAGTGGCCGGCAACGCCACCGTCGACGGCACCTGCCTCCCCGGGGAACTGGTCTCCTTCCACGCGGCGCTCGCCGAGGGCATCCGCGAGGAACTGACCCGCCTTCCGGACGGAACCACGGTGGCGGTGGCCGTCGTCCTGCGGAACATCCGCATCCATGAGATCGACTCCCATGAGGGATCCTTCCGGGAGGCCGGCCGTGTCGCGGTCCGCGAGGCCCTCGTCCGCCTCCACGGCCCTCCGCCCCGCCCCAAGCGCCGCCGCACCTGAGCCCGACCCCCGTTCACCCTCGGGCGGCGCCCTGATAAGGAAGGGCCGGAGGTGCCATCGCCTCACACATACGACGGAGGCCCTGCCGGTCTCCCGGCAGGGCCTCCACCTGCTGCGCGCTCGGCAGGATTCGAACCTGCAACCTTCTGATCCGTAGTCAGATGCTCTATCCGTTAAGCTACGAGCGCTTGACCTCCCGGCCCTTTCGGCCCGGTCGTCGTTGCGGGAACAACATTACATGACCTTCGCCCAGAGGCGAAATCCATTTGGCAGACACGCTCTGACCTGCGGAAACACCCCGGAGATACCCCGACACCGCCTCACCGGCGCCCTCTCGCGGAACCCCCGCCGCCCAGCCGCGGTCCTGAACCGTCCGGACACGGGAGGCGAGCACGGAAACTGGGACACGGGAGCCGGGCACGAAAGAAGCCCCGGCCCTGCGGGCCGGGGCTTCAACGATCGTGAAGACCGAGCGGAGGCTCCGGGATTTGAACCCGGGATCGGGGGTAACCCGAAACCGCATTAGCAGTGCGGCGCCATAGACCAGACTAGGCGAAGCCTCCCCACGCACCATGGTGTTGCAGTGCGTGTGCAGATGATGGCACAGCCTGGGGGCTGTCTCCAATCGGCACCTACGTTACCCGGCCGACGGTCTCCCGGGCAAAGTCCTTTCCCCCTGGTGGCGGGCCGGTGATTGGGACGGGCGGGTGGAGGTGCGCAACGGCGCGCGCGGTGGCGCGTTGAAGGGGGGTGGGGGAGGAAGAGATCCGCACTCCCGCGGATCCGCCCGTGCACCACTTCCAGGAGTCGCCATGCTGCGCCGTACCGCCGCCGTCCTCGCCGGAGCCGCCGCGCTGACCGCCGTCGCCATGCCCGCCGCCGCCCGCCCCTGGCCCTGGCCGAAGCCGATCGTGCCGCCCGCCCACCAGGACCAGCTCGTCATCACCGTCACCGGGGACGGGGCGGCCGCCGAGGGAGTGGGGCAGTCCCGCCGGACGTACACCCTCGAATGCCGTCCGGCCGGCGGCAGCCACCCCGACCCCCTCGCCGCCTGCGGCGCCCTCGACCGGGCGTCCCGGGGACCGGGCGACCCGTGGGCGCCCGTCCCGGGGGATTCCGTGTGCGCCCAGGTGTACGGCGGTCCCGCGACCGCGCGGGTCACCGGAAGGTGGCGCGGCAGCCCGGTGGAGGCCGTCTTCGACCGGACGGACGGCTGCGAGATCGCGCGCTGGGACGCGCTCGTGCCGGCTCTCCCCGGCCTGGGCACGTGACGGATCTCATACGCCCGGCACGGGCTCGGCCCCACGTTCTCCCCACCGTCCCCACGCATCCGCCGCCGCTTCCCCCACCGCTGCCCGTAGACTCCCCTCTGGTGGCACGCACAGGAGAACGGCACACCGACCGCGTCCCTGGTGCTGTCACGGAGCACCAGATGGTCAGCAGGGAGGATGCGTCGTCGTGAGCAGCAGGCCATCCCGAGGCGCTGCTCGCCTCGCCGCCATACTCGACGCCCTGCCGGACGCGCTGCTGCTGGTGAACTGCAACGGCACGGTCGTCAACGCCAACAGCATCGCGCTGGAACTGTTCGAGACGCCGGGCACGGCCCTGGTCGGACGCGGGCTCCTGGACCTGCTGCCGGACTTCGACTCCAAGCTCATCCCCGGCTCGATGCGCCGGCCCGACGACGTCCCCCACCCCCGCACCAGGCCGACGCGGATGGTGGCGCGGCGCACCGACGGCACCCAGTTCATGGCCGAGGTGACCAGCGCCAACCTGGAGGACGGGCGCACCCCCTACGAGTCCCCCTTCGAGGCCGCCTACGCCGACCACGGCAACAGCTACACCGGCGACGAACTGCTCATGCTCGTCGTCCGCGACCTCACCGGCACCATCGACACCGAGGCCGAGCTGGCGAGGCAGCAGCGCCAGACCGAGATGATCCTGCGCGCCGCCGCCGAGGGCGTGGTGGGCGTGGACACCGAGGGCCGGGTCGTCCTGGTCAACCCGGCCGCCGCCCAGATCCTGGGCTACCGGGCGAGCGACCTGGGCGGGAAGAAGCTGCACCCGCTGGTGCACCACTCGCGGCCCGACGGCAGCCCCCTGCCCTACGAGGAGACGCCGCTCGCGGACACCCTCCGCTCGGGCCGCAAGCACCGGGTGCGCGGGCAGGTGCTGTGGGCCAAGGACGGGCGCGCGATCCCGGTCGACCTGACGACCGCGCCCGTGCGGGACGGCGACCAGCTCGTCGGCGCGGTGCTCGCCTTCACCGACCGCACCGCCTACGACGCTCTCGCGGCCCGGCACCGGCAGCTCGTCTCCCTGCTGGAGAACGGGCTGCGCGGACCGCTGGAGCAGCTCCGCGGCGAGCTGGCCGGGCTGGCGTCCGACCCGGCCGGCCAGCTCTGGCCGGAGGCGAACCAGATCCTGCACTACCTGGCGGCGGGCTACGCGCGGATGACCACGCTGGTGGACAACGTGCTGGGCTACCAGCGGCTGGACTCCGGCGGCGAGAAGCTCCGCCTCGAATCGGTCTCCCTGGAGGAGGTCGTCTCGGCCGGCGTCGAGGGCGCGGTCGAGCTGATCGGCCCCGGACGCGTGCAGTTCGCCGTGCACGCCCCGCCGGTCGCGGTGGAGGTCGACCCGGCGCGGCTGGCGCAGGCCCTGGCCCACCTGGTGGCGGACGTCGCGGGCGTGGACGTCACCGGCAGCGCCCAGGGGGCCGCCACCGGCGACTCCACGATCGTGGTGGCCGCGGCCCAGCGCGGGGACGTCGTGCGGATCGAGGTGCGCGGCCCGTACGGCGGCGGCAGTCCGGTGCACGAGCCGCTGGTGCGCGGCATCGTGAAGCGGCACGGCGGTGTCCTCCAGACCCACGAGGTGCCGGGGGCGGGGGGCGCCAGCGCCTACGTCCTGGAGGTGCCGGTGGGCTCCCCGGACCCGTCGGTCGTGAAGCGGCCCGCCCGCGGCGCGGGGAACACGGGAAACACGGGGAACACCGACGCCGCGGGGGAGGCCGCCGCGGCGGGCGCCCCGGCGGCCGGTACGGACGGTTCCGCCCCCGGGGACGCCGGGGCGCGCGTCGGCGGCGCGATCGCCCTGCCCGCGGGTCCCGCCGCCGGTGCTCCCGCGGGTGTTCCGGCGAACGCGGTGGCCCCTCCCACGGGTGTTCCGGCGGACACGCCCGCACAGCAGGCGTCCGCGCAGCAGACACCCGCGCAGCAGACACCCGCGCAGCAGGCGCCCGTCCCGGAGCAGGCGCCCGCGCACGCACCCGCGGCGCCGGAGGGCGACAGCGGTGCCGTGCCGGTCCCGGCCGGCACGGGACGCCGCCGGGCGCGGCGTGCGCTGGCACCGGTCGAGGAGCGCGCGGACGGCGGCGCGGACACCGGCGAGCACGCGGTGGCGCAGCAGCCGGTGAACGGGACGGGCGTTCACCCCTTCCCCCAGCAGCAGACCAGGCCGAGCGGCCGGCGCGCGCGGCGGGTCGCCGAGGCCGAGGCCGCCCAGGCCCAGGCCCAGGCCCGGACCCAGGCTCCGGAGCGCACGGCGTTCGCGATGCCGCCCGTTCCCGCACCGGCCCCGCCGCAGCAGGCCCCCGCACAGGCTCCGGAACCCGTCCAGGCTCCGGAGCAGGGCCAGGCTCCGGAGCAGGGCCAGGCCGCGCCTCCCGCTCCCGCGGGGCTCACGGTCCCCGAGGCCGCCGTCCCGCCCCGGACGGACCGGCCGACGGGGCGCCGCCGCCGCGTCCCGCCCGCCGAGGAGGTGCCGCAGCACTCCCCCGGACCGGACGCGTCCTCCCCCGAGCCCGCGGGCTCGGTCGCGCCCGCGGAGGAGTCCGCCGAGCACGGCCGCGCCGACAGCGCCGAGCAGCCCGGCCCGGACCTCACCGTGGTCGCGGCCAGCCCCATCCTGGGCGGCGCCGTGCCGCCCGCCGCCCCGCCCCGGCAGCGTGCGCTGCCCATGCCGGGCAGCGAGGCGGCCCCGGAACGCTCGTCCGGCGTCAGCGTGCGCACGCTGGGGCAGGGTGTGCCCTTCGCCCGGCAGGCGAACGGGGCGCCCTCGGGGCAGTACCCCGTCCCGCAGCAGGCACAGCACGGGCAGCAGCACTCCGGCCAGCACGCGCTTCCGCCGCAGCCCGCCGCCCAGACCCCCGCTCCCGCCCAGGCGCCCGCGCCCGCTTCCACCCAGACTCCCGCGCCCGCACCCGCACCCGCTCCCGGCACCGCGGCCCCTCCGTCCGCCGGACCGGGCCGCCGACGCAAGCTCGCGGCCCCTCCGGCCGAGGGCGAGCGTGCGACCGGTGCCACCGCCGCGCCTCCGCCCCCGCACACCCCCCAGCCGCAGCTCCCCCACGTCCCGGCCGCGCCGCACACCGCCACGTCCGGCGGGCGCGAGTTCGCGATCGGCGCGCCCGAGGCCGGGGCCGAGGGTCCGGAGCCGCTGGACGGGCCGGGCGGCGCGGTCGAGGTCACCGGCCGCCACGGGTCGTCGGTTCCGGCGCCCGCCGACGACGAGCTGCCGCCCGAGCCGCTGGACAACCCGCGCCGGCTGCTGGTGTGGCCCGAGCCGGACGTCTCCACGCAGCAGGCCCTGACCGACCGCGGCTACCGTCCCGTCATCGTCCACTCCCGCGAGGAGGTGGACGCCCAGATCGCGGCGTACCCGGCGGCCCTCTTCGTGGACCCGCTGACCGGTCCCATCACCCGGACCGCCCTGCAGTCGCTGCGCCAGGCCGCCGTCGCCGCCGAGGTGCCGGTACTGGTGACGGCCGGGCTGGGACAGGCGACGCGGGAGGCGGCGTACGGCGCCGATCCGGCCGTCCTCCTCAAGGCACTGGCACCGCGCGACAGCGAGCAGCACCCGCCGCGGGTGCTGCTGGTGGAGGAGCGCGCCGAGGTCGCGGAGGCCTTCGCGGCGACGCTGGAGCGGCGCGGCATGCAGGTCGCCCACGCCCCCTCGGACGCGGACGCGGTGCAGGTCGCCGCCCAGGTCCGGCCGAACCTGGTGGTGATGGACCTGATGCAGGTACGCCGCCGCCGGGCCGGGATCATCGACTGGCTGCGGGTGAACGGCATGCTCAACCGCACCCCGTTCGTCGTCTACACCTCGGCCGGGATCGACCCGGACGAGCTGCACCTCCTGGCGTCCGGCGAGACGGTCCTCTTCCTCGCGGAGAGGTCCACGAGCGCGGAGGTGCAGTCGCGCATCGTGGATCTGCTCGCCAAGATCGGGGCCAACTAGAGAGCCGGCGGGAAAGCCGAACGGAACGGGCCGGTCCGGGATTCCGGACCGGCCCGCCGCCGTCGCGGCGGCGCCTCGCCGCCCGCTCCGGGCGCTCAGATCCTGGTGACGTCCAGCTCGCCCTTGGCGTACTGCGCCCGGAGCACCTTCTTGTCGAACTTGCCGACGCTGGTCTTGGGCACCGCCGGGATCACCGCCCAGCGCTCGGGGAGCTGCCAGCGGGCGACCCTGTCCGCGAGGAACTCGCGCAGCTCCTCGTAGGAGATGTCGCCCGCGCCCTCCTTCAGGACGACCGTGGCCAGCGGGCGCTCGCCCCACTTCTCGTCGGGCACGGCCACGACGGCGGCCTCGGCGACGGCCGGGTGGCCCATGAGGTGGTTCTCCAGTTCCACGGACGAGATCCACTCGCCGCCGGACTTGATGACGTCCTTGGCGCGGTCGGTCAGCGTCAGGTAGCCGTCCGGGGTGATCACGCCGACGTCGCCGGTGCGCAGCCAGCCGTCCGGGCTGAACTTGTCGTCGGGGCGGACGGGTTCGGCGTCCGCGCCCCCGTAGTACGCCCCCGCGATCCAGGGCCCGCGCACCTCCAGCTCACCGGCGGACTCACCGTCCCACGGCATCTCGGACCCGTCCGGGCCGATCAGTCTGGCCTCGACGGAGGCGGGGAAGCGGCCCTGGCTGATGCGGTACGGCCGTGCCTCCTCGGCGCTCAGTCCGGCCGGCGGGTGGGCGACGGTGCCCAGCGGGGAGGTCTCGGTCATGCCCCAGGCGTGGACGACCGTCACGCCGTACTTCTCCTCGAACGTCTCCATGAGGGAGGGCGGGCAGGCCGAGCCGCCGATGGTGACGTGCTTGAGGGAGGAGATGTCGCGCGGCTTGGCGGCCAGCTCGGCCAGCAGCCCCTGCCAGATGGTGGGGACGGCCGCCGAGTGCGTGGGGCGCTCGGACTCGATCATCTCGGCGAGCGGGGCGGGCTGGAGGAAGCGGTCCGGCATCAGCAGGTTGACGCCGGTCATGAAGACGGCGTGCGGCAGGCCCCAGGCGTTGACGTGGAACATCGGCACCACGGGCAGGGTGGTGTCGGCGTCGGTCAGGCCCATGGACTCGCCCATGTTGACCTGCATCGAGTGCAGGTAGATGGAGCGGTGGGAGTAGACGACGCCCTTGGGGTCGCCGGTGGTTCCGGAGGTGTAGCACATGGCGGCGGCCGTGCGCTCGTCCAGCTCCGGCCAGTCGTAGGCGGTGGGCCGCCCGGCGATCAGCGCCTCGTACTCGTGGACGGCGGGCCGGCAGCCCTCCAGGACGGAGGTGTCGCCGGGGCCGACGACCACGACGTGCTCGACCGTCTCCATCCTCGGCAGCAGCGGGGCCAGCAGCGGCAGCAGCGAGCCGTTGACCAGGATGACGCGGTCGGCGGCGTGGCCCACGATCCACGCGAGCTGCTCGCCGGGGAGCCGGAGGTTGAGGGTGTGGAGGACCGAACCCATGGCCGGAATGGCGAAGTACGCCTCGACGTGCTCGGCGTTGTTCCACATCAGGGTGGCCACGCGGTCGTCGCGGGCCACGCCGAGCTCGTCGCGCAGGGCGTGGGCGAGCTGGGCGGCGCGGGCGCCGACCTCCGCGAACGTGCGGCGCTGCGGTTCGCCTTCCCCGGTCCAGGTCGTGATCCGCGATTTTCCGTGGACCGTGCTTCCGTGGCGCAGGATGCGCGAGACGGTCAGCGGTACGTCTTGCATCGTGCTCAGCACCGGGGCCTCCCGAGTTATGCGGGCGCTACGTGTGGGTAACGCTGGCGTTCCCTGGGAAGACTGCCACCGACCGGTCGGTATGTCACTAGGCGGGGAGCCGGTATGTCGGCCCGGTGCGCCGACCCTGTGCTCCGGTCCTGTGCTCCGGCGTCCCGCGGACGCCCCCTCTCAGGCGGCGGCGCTCAGCCCGTACCGCTGCCCGGTTCCGGTGCGTCCCCGGCGCGGCGCGGTCTCCCCGCCCTGCGTGGGCCCGCCGTTCCCCGCGATCTCCCCGTTCCGCCCGTCCTCCATGCCCCCGGACAGGTCCGCCGCGAGCCGCAGGTCGTCGCGGAGCTTGGCCAGCGCCCGCGACACCGCGCTCTTGACGGTGCCGACCGAGACCCCCAGCACCTCGGCGGTCCGTGCCTCGCTCAGGTCCTCGTAGTACCGCAGGACGACCATGGCCCGCTGCCGCTCCGGAAGCCTCAGCACCGCCCGCCACACCGCGTCGCGCACGGTCTGCTGCTCGGCGGGGTCGGCCACGGGCGCCGGCTCCGGCTCCGGCACCTCCTCGCAGGAGTACTCGTCCACCCGGCGCCTGCGCCACTGCGAGGTGCGCGTGTTGACCAGGGCACGGCGCACGTAGCCGTCGAGCGCGCGCTGGTCCTCGATCCTCTCCCACGCCAGGAAGGTCTTGGTCAGAGCGGTCTGGAGCAGGTCCTCGGCGTCGCACGGATCGGGGGTGAGCGAGCGCGCCGCGCGCAGCAGTACGGGCCTGCGCGCCCGGACGTACGAGGTGAACGTCAGCGGCGTCACGGTCGCGGTGGTGCCATGCGTCGTCATGGCACCACGCTATGAGCCGGTGGACTCCCCCCGGATCGGCCACAGGTGCCGATACCGGCTCCCCCTCAGGTTGGAGGCGCCACCCGTTCCGCACCTCCCCCAGGGGGAGGGAGGAGCGCTCCGGATCAGGGTTTCCCCGTCCACCCCTCCCCGCGCGCACGGCGGTGCGGCCGTACTCCCCGAGTACGGCCGCACCACCCATCCCTTCTCCCATCGGGCGCCGGCCGGTTCCCCGCCCGGCCCGCGCCCCCGGCTCACCGGAGCCGGTGAAGCGAACGCACCTCCGCGGCGAGGCGGACGGTGCGGGTAGCTGCCATGTTTGCCCTCCTGTGCCGTGCGCTTCCGGTCAACGACGTCGCGCAGCAAGGCTGCCCCACCCGGAAACCGGCGAAGCATCACCAAAGCCCCATTCGCTCGCACGAATGACGATGTGTCGATAAACCTCCCGTGCAACCACAAGACCCCCTGCGTTCACGGCGAGGCGACACCGGGAGCCCCAGCGGGCGGACCGCTCCCGTGTTCCCGCAGGCCGCGGAGGCAGAGAGACGGGCCGCGCCCGGTGTGGGCGCGGCCCGTCTCCCTCCTGCACGGTGCGCCGGCGGTCAGAGAGCCGCCCGCGTGCCCGTGGTCTGGCGACGGCGGACGAGGAAGACCGCGCCGGCGCCCACCGCCATGGCGACACCGCCGATCACGGCGATCGTCGGCAGCGCGGAGGACGAACCGGTCTCGGCGAGGGTGCCCTTCGGCTCGATCCTGTTGTCGCCCGCGGGCTTGACGGGCGGGATCGGCTTCTTGGCGCCGCCCTGCGGCTTGGCGTCGGGGACCTGGCCGCTCTGGGAGCCGGACTTGAGGACCTCGAACTCGTAGTAGCTGTCGTCCCCGGAGTAGACGCACTCGCCCGCGTCGTTGGCGTACATGCCGATCGTGACGGCGAATCCCAGACCGGCGGGGGCCGAGGCGTCCACGCTCAGGCGCAGGTTGACGCTGTAGGTGGTGTGGGCCTTGACCTCGGTGTAGCCGATGTGGCCGGAGCCCTCGTCGTTCTCGTCGAGGGAGATGTTCTTCCAGGCTCCGGTGGCCGGGTCCTGGTACTGCACCGTCAGGTGGCCGGTGGTGACGTCCCAGTTTCCCTCGTCGATCTGGGCGGTGAACACACCGAGGTCGACACGCCGGTAGTCGTTGTCCGACTTGTTGGTGACGTTGAGCTTGAAGTTGTGGAAGCCGCTGCCCGCGACGACCTTGGAGGGCAGGCCGGAGAGGCCGGTGAGCAGGTCCTCGTCGATGTGGAACTCCTCCCCGTCGACGCACTCCAGGGGACCCTCGTCCTGGGACGGGTCATCTGCGGGAGGCTGCGTGGACTCCTCTTCCTCTTCCTGCTCCTGTTCCTCCTTCTCTTCTTCCTCCTGCTCCGTCTCCCCCTTCTCCGTCTCCTCCTGCCCCTCCGGCGAGTCGTTGCCGGCCTTCTCCTCCTCGCCGGTGGTCTCCCCGGGCTCCGAGGCCTCCCCGTTCTCCCCGGTCTTCGGGGCCTCCCCGGTCCCCTTCCCGTTCTCTTCGGTCCCCGGCGCCTCCCCGGCCTCCGGGGCGCCCTCGGTCCCCTCGGCCGGGTCCCCGGTGGTGGCTTCGGTCGCGGTGTTCCCGGTGGAGGCTTCCGAGGGCGGTGCCTCGTTCGCGTAGGCGGCGGGCGCGGCGAGCAGCGCGGTGGGGGCGATGACGGCCGAGGCGACGGCGGTCGCCAGCACGTGGCGAAGCTTCATGAAAACCCCTTCAGGGCCAAGTGCCATGAGCGGTGCCGACGGGCAGCGAACAGGCACGATCAGAGACGACGGCGCGGCACAGTCGCGCGAGTCGTTCTGTTCGACCCATGAGCGGCATCAGTGGTTGTACGCGCACGTCCATCCCCGATGTGGCATTGTTCACCCCGCCTTCCCGCCCCGGCGGCTCCAGCCCCGTGCGACGGTCACAACCGATCCAGAAGCCGTGCCACTCGGACCGTCCGGAAGAACTTCCAACGGTGCGTCCGCGAGCACTAGTTCCGCCGCCGACGAGGCCGCTTGACCCGCTCCTCGCACCACGCACACACGTCTCCGCGCACGCCGCGACCCTGACGGCAACCTCCCCGCTCGACCGCCGAGCCCGGCGGGCGGAGGCCGAGCAACGAACGGAGCGACGGGCCCGGACCACTGCGGCACAACGAACGGTGCCCGGTGGCCGCTGTCCGCCGGGCCGGCCAGAGCATCGCCGTGCCCCAGCGCTACTGCGCCAAGGTGCTCGACGGCCAGGAGGAGCGCATGAACGAGCTGATCGACCGAGGATTCGCCGAGCACGCGCAAGCCCTGGCCCGCACATGGCCCACACGCGCTGGTCGACGGCGGGATACGGGCGGTCCGGGGTGAGACAGGGCGAACGCAAAAGGGGTGCCCCCTGAGGAGGGGCACCCCTTCTGACCTGCTGGTTCGTTCACCTCGGCGGAGGCTGTGGGATTTGAACCCACGGTGGTGTCGCCACCACGACGGTTTTCAAGATCTCTCGCCGAAGGTCGGCGGAGTGACCGTTGACGCTGGTCAGGAGCCCGAGGAGGGGCCATCCTCGCCCGCTGGATCGCTGTCGTGCCCTTCCCGTGCCCCTCGTGTCGAGTCATGCCCCATGAGCCAGGAGTCCGACGCGGTGGCGACCTCGGCATCACGACCGGCGATCGGCCGGGCGTAGTGGCGAGTGGTCACGCTCGCGTTGGAGTGGCCGAGGCGGTGAGCCGCGGTCATCACGCCGTACCGGTCGGCAACCCAGCTCCCGTGCGAGGCCCGAAGGTCGTGTGGAGTGACATCGGTCAGCCCGGCCGCCGAGACCGCCGGATCGAAGTGCGCCTTGCGCCACTGGTTGTAGCGCAGCGGCCGGCCGAACCGGTTGGTGAACAGCAGCGCGTCATCGCCGCCGGGTAGTCCGTCGAGGTACGCGGCGAGCCGCTTCACCAGCGAGGGAGCCAGCGTCACCGCCCGCTTCTGATGGGACTTGGGCGTGTCGAAGACGAGCGCGCCGTTCGCTTCGGCCAGGTTCTCGTCAACGAGGACCAGGCGGCCGGAAACGTCGATGTCTCCCCGCCGGAGCGCGAACGCCTCACCGACCCGCAGACCGGCGAACGCCAGGAGCGCGATCAGCAGGTCATGCGGTGCGGCGGCGTGCCGGACGATGCGTGACGCCTCCAGCGGCGTCAGAATGTGCGGTTCGGTCTGTGGCATCCGAGGAAGGCGCACGCCCCGGCACGGCGAGGCCGGGATCAGCCCGTTGTCCACCGCCGACGCCATGATCTGCGACAGCACCCGGTACGCCTGGCGGATGCGCGAGGCGCTGAGTCCGTCCCGCTTCATCTGGGCAACCCACTCGGCAACCGTGATCGGCCGGAGGCTGGACAGCTCCCGGCCGCCCAGCGCCGGATTGATCCGCGAGTTGATCAGCGACCGGTACGACGCCTGGGTCTTGTGCTTGAGCTGAGGAGCCACCGAGGCCAGCCAGCGAGCGCCCCAGTCCTCCACAGTCGTCCGCCCCTGCTCCGGATCGAGCCAGCGCCCTTCCTCGATCTCAACCCGCTTTCGGGCGAGCCAGAGGTCTGCATCGGCCACTGTGGCGAACGTCCGGTCCGCCGGGCGGAGGACGCCGTCAGGCCCCGGATACCGCGCCTGGTAGCGCCCCGAGGGGAGCTTGCGTACCCGCCCGAATCCACGACGCCGCTTGCGCTTCGGAGGCATCAGGCCACCGCCCCTAGACGGCGCCCGTACCGCTGCACCGGCCGTACGGTGTTCTCCTCCACGAAGGCCCGCACGGCACTCTCAGGGATGCGGACGTGTCGGCCGACCTTCACGAAGGTGATCCGGCGTTCCTCGACCAGCCGACGAGGGAAACGCACGGTCGTGCCAAGCAGCTCGGCGACCTGCTCCACGGTCAGCAGTCGGTCCATGTCTTGTCCTCCCCCTGTGCTTCGAGTTCTGCGAGTGCTTCGCGGGCGATCTCCCGGTTGAGCCGGATGTCCTGTGCAATGGAGGCCGCCAACCACGATTCACCCGGCGTGTGGCCGTGCCCGGCGTAAGTCCAGTGCGCGAGGACCAGCGTGGATCCCTCCGCATCGTCGCCGGATTCGGGCAGACCCCTCTCTTGCCGTTCCTGGCGGGCGCGGAAGTCGGCGCGGACCTTGCGGCGCTCGGCGAAGGTCGAGGAGTAACGCGGGGACTTGGTCAGAAAGTGGCCGCGGAAGCCGAGCATGTGCGCCCACTCCCGCAGCTTGCGATCCGGGTAGTCCTCTGCCAGCCCCCAGCACGCTTCGATCAGGCACCGGGTGTGGGCGGGCAGGCCGGGCACCCGGTCCAGTTCGCCCAGCTCCCCGATCCGGCGATCCACGGTGCCGGTGGTCTCGGCGGCCTTGGTGGCGTACTTGGCCACGTAGGCGGCGACAGCCGCTTCGGTCAGCTCCTGGCCGTCGGTGCCGATCGGCTGCACGTCCACCTGTCGGCCCCAGCGCAGGACGCGGGCCGGATGGGCGCCGGCGGGCGGAACCTCCAGCCGTACCCGGGCAGCCGCCGCCCGGATCGCCGCGTCCAGCAGCTCGACCGTGGCCCAGGCCGGAGGAGCCGAGCCGGGGCCACCAGGGCCGTCGAGGCGGACGATGGCATGGAAGTGCACCGCCCCGCGCTTCTGGAACTCCGCGACCTTGCCGAAGGAGACCCGGCACACATCCCGCATCGCCGCCTGGGTGATTCCGGCGAGCTTGGCAACCTGGCGGCGCAGGTAGATGGTGAAGTACCGCCACAACTGCCCGGCGTGGTTGTTCCACAGCACCGCGCCCGCGTAGTCGTACCGCTCGGCATCCAGCGGCGTGCCCAGGGCCGGATCATCCGAGCCATGAACAGCGCCACAGCGGCACCGGCCGGAGTCCGGGCGGTTGTGCACCGGCCCGAAGCTGGGAGCCGTCAGCGTGGCGAAGACCCCCGGATGCGTCGAGACGGTAGCGGGGATGCCCATGCGCTCATCCCCCGCCAGCCCGGCCCGGATCAGACGGTAGGCGTCCCCGGCGTAGGTCCAGGCGCACGAGGGGCAGCGCGAAGCCCGCCGGTTGCCGCACGCCACCCGCAGCCGACCACCCGGCTCGTCCTCGGTCGAGTAGGAGTACAGCGTTTGGCCGGTGGCTCGATCCTTGGTGACCGTCCACCCTTGCAAGTGGATCGGGTTGGAGCAGCCGCCAGTACGGCGTACCTGCTCCTGCCAGCGGTCGAAGCCGGGCGTGTTGACCACCCGCAGCAGGTCGGCCAGGGTGACCGGGTCGGTACCACAAGAGGCCGCGACATCAGCCACGGCCTCAGGGGCGACAGGAAAGACCGTCACGCAGCACCGCCCACGCAGCAGCACAGCACCGGGGTACCGGCCGTGCCGGTCAGCGACCCGTCCGTGTCGATCTCCACTCCGGTGCCGGAACAGTCGGCGCAGATACCCAACCGCTCGGCGTTCCGGCCCAGTTCCAGGCCGCCCGAGCAGGCGCACAGCACCAGCGTGCCGACTGTCCCAGTCAGCGACCCATCAACGTCAGCGGCGATACCGATCCCGGAGCAGTCCGAGCAGCGGTCGTCATCGGCCGGGACCCACGCGGGTGAGACATGCGACGCAACCGGGGCAGCAGGCATGATGGAACCTCCCGTAAGGGGCGAAGGAGGGCGGCGGTCTGCTTGGCGGTAGGTGCGCCGCCCTCTGGAACAGAACAACGTCTGCATTGTTTGAACAATGCGAACAGTTCAGATGTTGACGCCCCGAGTGGTCCACGTCAAGACCTTTGGCCACATTGACTGGACAATGCAGACTGCGCGGCGGTTACATGGGAGGCATGGCAGTCAAGAAGGTCGGACGCGGCACTTACAAGCAGCAGATCTCTGACGACCTGCGCCAGCAGATCGCAGACGGCACGCTCGCGCCCGGTGCCAAGCTGCCGACAGAGGCCCAGCTCACCGACGAGTACGGCGTAACCCGCGGCACGGTCCGCGCGGCGCTGGACATCCTCGTCAACGAGGGGCTGATCGTCTCCAAGCGGCCCGTTGGGTACTTCGTCCGCGAGCGGAAGCCGATGGTCTTCCGGCCTCAGGCAGAGTTCCGTCCCCGGCCGTACACGCCGGAGATGGACGCCTTCATGACCGAGCACCAGGGCCGCGACCCCGAGCAGACCATAGAGGTCAGCATTGCCGAGCCGACTGCCGAAGTCGCCAAGCGGCTCCAGCTCAAAGCCGGGCAGCTCGTCGTAGCCCGCCGCAGAGTCCGGTACCTGGACGGCGAACCGTTCAACATCAACGACAGTTTTTTCCCGCTGGACTTGGTCCGGGATACCCCGATCATGCGGCCCGAGAGCATCGCCGAGGGCGCGAACGAGGTGCTGGCCAGCCTCGGCTACCGCCAGGTGCGGGCGATCGATGAGCTGTACGTCCGCATGCCCACCCCCGACGAGGTGCGGCGCCTAGAGCTGGCGCCGGGAACGCCGATCGGCTACCACGTGTGCACCGGGTACACCGAGGAGGGCAAGCCGGTCCGGGTGGCGATCACCGTTCTGCCCGGCGACCGGCACGTGATCTCCTACGAGCGGCGCCGCGAGACGCCCGCCGACGAGTCATGAGCGGAGTTCGCATCCGGCCCGCGACAGCCCAGGAGCTGCCGACCGTCGAGGCACTTCTCACCGAGGCGTCCGAGTGGCTTGCCTCACGCGGGATTGATCAATGGCAGTTCCCGCCGCACCGCGATCGCATCCGGAAGGCCATCCGGCACGGTGAGTGCTTCCTGGCAGTCGACGAGGAGGGCCGCCCGGTCGGCACGATCACCGTGGACGACTACGCCGACCCCGAGTTCTGGACCGAGGCCGACGACCCTGACAGCGCGCTCTACGTCCACCGCATGGCGACGAGCCGAGCAGCGGCAGGGAAGAACCTCGGAGCCACCATGCTCGACTGGGCCGCCAAGCGAGCCGCCCAGCAAGGCAAGGCGTGGCTACGCCTGGACGCCTGGAAGACCAACCCTGAACTCCACCGCTACTACGAGAGCCAGGGCTTCACCCTCGTCAGGATGGTCGACCTGGAGCACCGTCGGTCAGGCGCCCTGTTCCAGAGGGCCACATAGCTCTGTTACGGATTTCTCTACGTCATCAAGGCGGCTCGCTCACGCTCGCCGCGCGCGGCCCGGCTCCCCGCCGGGCCTGCGCTCCTGTCTTCGCCCCGCTCCGCCCCGGCGCCCGCCGGCCGCGCGGCTGAGCGACCACCAACGAGAGAACCGCGGTGGCTGGGCCCGGTCGGCTCCGACGACTTTAGGCAGCCACCTTGGGGCGAGCCTCGAAGATCGGGGGCCCAGATCGGGCACTTGCGGGCAGGCCAGGAGCCAGCCCGATTCGCGGGCCAGCGTAAGGGCCCCCGATCTCTCGCCCCAAGGCAGCTCCCGCCCAAAGTCGCTCCGCCGACCTCGTATAGCCCGTGCCCCTTCCGTGCCCCATCGGACGGGGAACCACGGGGAACGGCGGTCACCGACGGGCAGCGGGCACAGCAACGGCCCCCGACCATATGCGCTGGTCAGAGGCCGTTTACCTGCGGAGGCTGTGGGATTTGAACCCACGGTGGTGTCGCCACCACGACGGTTTTCAAGACCGTTCCCTTAGGCCGCTCGGGCAAGCCTCCCCACGCCGCACCGCACGGTGCGGCGTGGGGATAGCGTAGCCGGTTCGTCAGTCGCCCCGGCGGGAGCCCAGAGTGAGTTCGACGGTGTTCTCCCTGCCGCCGCGCTCGTAGGTGACCGAGACCTTCTCACCCGGCTTGTGGGTCCAGATCTCACTGATCAGGGTGGGACCGCTGTCGATCACCACGTCGTCGAACTTGGTGATCACGTCGCCCGGCCGCAGGCCGGCCTTGTCGGCCGGGCCGCCCGGGGTGACGGGTTCGCTGCCGTCGCCGGTTTCCTCGATGACGCGGGCGCCGTCGCCCAGGTCCCGGAGGTCCACCTGGACGCCGATCACCGGGTAGACCGGCTCGCCGGTCTCGATCAGGGTCTTGCCGACGCGCTGGGCCTGGTTGATCGGGATGGCGAAGCCGAGGCCGATGCTGCCCGCCCCGCCCTGGCCCAGCCCGTTGCCCGCCGACTGGATGGCGGAGTTGATGCCGATCACCGCGCCCTCTGCGTTGAGGAGGGGGCCGCCGGAGTTGCCCGGGTTGATGGAGGCGTCCGTCTGGATGGCGCTCATGTAGGAGGCCTGGGAGCCCTGCCCGTCGCTGGAGGCCACCGGGCGGTTCTTGGCGCTGACGATGCCGGTGGTGACCGTGCCGGACAGGCCGTACGGGGCGCCGATCGCGATCGTCGAGTCGCCGACCTGGACCTTGTCGGAGTTGCCGAGGGGAAGCGGGGTGAGCTTGGCGCCGGAGGCGTTCTTGAGCTTGATGACGGCGACGTCGTAGCCCTGGGCGCTGCCGACGACCTCGGCCTCGTACTTCCGGCCGTCGGAGAAGGTCGCGGTCAGCCGGCCGCCGTCGACGGCGCTGGCCACCACGTGGTTGTTGGTCATGATGTGGCCCTGCTTGTCGTAGACGAAGCCGGTGCCCGTGCCGCTCTCGTCGCCGCCCTCGGCCTCGATCGTCACCACGCTGGGCAGGGCCCTGGCGGCGATCCCCGCCACGGAGTCGGGGGCGCGGTCGGCCTGTTCGAGGTCTCCGTCGGAGGAGATGGTCGTCGAGGTGCCGCTGCTGACGCGGTCGGCGGCCCAGTAGCCGACGCCCGTGCCGACGCCGCCCGCCAGCAGGGCCGCCGCGGCCACGGCCGCGATGAGGCCGCCGAACCTCCGCTTCTTCTCCGGCTGCGGGGGCACGGGCGGGAAGCCCCACGGGGAGGCGGGGCCGGCGGGTGCTCCGGGGACGGGGGGCGGCGTGGTGCCGTGGCCGTCGTAGCCGCCCGGCGTGCCCCACTGCCCGGTGTACTGCTGGACGGGCGGAGCGGGGGGGTGCGGGGCGGCGGACGGCGGGGCGGCAGGGGGCTGGGACGGCAGTTCCCGCGTCGCCGCCTCCTGCGCCGTCCGGGCCTGGTCCTGCTGCGGGGAATGCTGGGCGGGCTGCTGAGCGGGTTGCTGCGGGGGCTGCTGCGCGGGCGCCTCCGACGCAGGCTCCGGCTCCGAGGACGGCGGGGCGGGCGGGGCGGGCGGGGCCGGCTGCTGTGCGGAAGGCGGCTCCGCGGCCTCGGGGTCGACCTTCCTCAGGTAGGCGGTCGCCCTGTCCCCGGACGCCGGTGCGGTGGCGGTGGCCGGGGCGGGGGCCTGGAGGTCGTAGTCCTCCGGGGAGTCGTCGGTCGGTGTCCTGGGCGCGGCGGCGTCGTTCGCGCCGGACCGCTCGGCCGGCGGGGGCGGCACGGGGGCGTCGGCCGCGGGCTTCTCGGCGGCGCCCTCGTTCTCGGTGCTCACAGCTATCTCCTCAGGTACACGACAGTCGCGCGCCGGTGGGGGCGGCGCGTATTCAGGTGTATGCCAGATGTATGGCGTCAGCTTCTCCCGCGGCACGTCAGAGCGGCGTAAGCACGTCCGTCCGGACGGCGTGGCGCCCGGGCGGTACGACGGTCCACGGCGTGGGGGACGAGGTGGCACCATAACGCGGTGAGCTACGAGGTCCACCGCGGGTCGCCCGGATCACGGCGCCCCATCTCCGTCATCGCCCACCGCGGGGCCTCCGAGGACGCCCCGGAGCACACCCTGGCCGCCTACCGCAGGGCCATCGAGGACGGCGCCGACGGGCTGGAGTGCGACGTGCGGCTCACCGCCGACGGCCATCTGGTGTGCGTGCACGACCGCCGGGTCAACCGTACCTCCAACGGACGCGGCGCCGTCTCCGCGCTGGAGCTGGCCGACCTGGCCGCCCTGGACTTCGGCTCCTGGAAGGGCTGGAGCGATCCGCAGGAGTCCCCGGAGACGGAGAGCCGCGAGCACACGTCCGTCCTCACCCTGGAGCGGCTGCTGCGCCTGGTGGAGGAGCAGGCCTCCGCCGGCCGCCGCGTGGAGCTGGCCATCGAGACCAAGCATCCCACCCGCTGGGCGGGGCAGGTCGAGGAGGAGCTGCTGCGGGTGCTCGCCCGTCATGATCCGGCCATTCCCGTGCGCGTGATGAGTTTCTCCGCCCGGTCGCTGCACCGGGTGCGGGCCGCGGCGCCGTGGATTCCCACCGTCTACCTGATGCAGTTCCTGCTGCCGCGCCACCGCGACGGGCGGCTGCCGCCGGGGGTGGCGATCGCCGGCCCGAGCATCCGGATCCTGCGCAGCCACCCCGAGTACGTGGCACATGCGCACAGCATGGGCCATCAGGTGCACGTGTGGACGGTGGACGATCCGGCGGACGTCGAACTGTGCGCCCTGCTCGGCGTGGACGCGATCATCACCAATCGCCCCAGGCGCGTCCTGTCCCAACTGGCCCTCCTGGAACGGGAGCGGCCGGACCGGGAGCGCCCGTAGGGAGTGCTCCGGCGCATTCGCGTCCCGCGGGTCGTGCACGGAGTGCGATGGCTGCGCCACGGAGACGTGCCGTACGGTTTCCGCACGTGGACAAAGGGGCATCCATCACGTGGCGTGGGGTGAAGAAGGAGGTCTCGGGGGTGGCGTTGGTGGTTGCACAGAAAGCGCCGACGTCGTCGACGATGGCCGTACCCCACGGCCCCGCGGGCGTGGGGGCGGCACGGCGGCGGATGCGCGAGGAGCTTCTCGGCTCCGGAACGCCGGAAGCGGTCGTCGACGACGCGGCTCTGGTCCTTTCCGAACTGCTCAGCAACGCGTACCGGCACGCCAGACCGCTCGGCGCGGGGAACTTCGTGTACGCCGCCTGGGGCCGTACCGAGGACGGCGGGGTGCGCGTCTCCGTCACGGACGGCGGGGGCCCGACCCGCCCGCGCCAGGCCAGTCCGTCCGTGACCGCGCGGGGCGGCAGAGGGCTGTCGATCATCACCTCCCTCGCCCGTGACTGGGGTGTGCGCGACGGCGACGACCCCTGCGAGGTGACGGTCTGGGCGGTGGTGCCCCCCGGCGACGGAGGGTTCTCCGCCGCGATGGACTTCGACCTGGTGGACCTGGACGACTTCGCGTAGGCGTTTCGGGTGGCGTGCTCCGCGTACGCGGACGACCCCGGCCCCACGGACTAGGCTCGCGCCGACAGCGTCCGTACGACCGGGAGATCCGCACGCCATGGCCAAGAAGCGCCTCCAGACAAAGGCCGCCAAGCCGCAGCTCGTCGACGGGGAGGTCCCCGTCGTCGGCGCCCGCGAGCCCTGCCCCTGTGGATCGGGCCGCCGCTACAAGGCCTGCCACGGCCGGGCCGCCGCCCAGGCGGTGACCGAGCTGGTCCGGCGGCCGTTCGAGGGGCTGCCCGGGGAGTGCGACTGGGTCGCGCTGCGCGAGCTGGTGCCCGCCGCGACCGTGCCGCTGAAGCTGAGGGACGGCCTCCCCGAGGACGTCCCCTCCCTGACCCTCGCCACCGTCCTGCCCATGGCCTGGCCCGCGCTGCGCCGCGACAACGGCGCCGTGCTGGTCGGGCTGCAGAACGACACGCCCTCCGGTGACGTCAGCCGGGACCTCGCCGACGTGCTGCGGCGGGCCCTGACCGCACAACCGGGCACTCCGGTGACCGCCGGACGTCCCTCGGCCGACGCCCCGAGGCTGCAGGACCTGCTGGACCTCGACGCGCCCTTCGTGCCCCAGGTGCACGACGGCTTCGAGTTCTGGCTGGAGGACGCCGGGAACCAGAGCCCCGAGGTGGCCGCCTCGCTGGAACGGGCCAACTCCGCCGCCCTGCCGACCGCGCGCCTGGAGGGGGTGGAGGCCGCGTACTGGTGCGAGACCCCGGAGAAGAACCACCTGCGCTGGGTCATGCCGCACCCCGAGGAGCGGCTGCTCGACGCGCTCGCCCGGCTGCACGCCGCCGGTTCCTCGTCGCTCGGGGAGGGCACGCGCCTGGTCGGCTCGTTCCGCGCGCACGGGCTGGTGGTACCGGTCTGGGACCTGCCGGGCACGATGGGCGCGGAGGAGTGCGAGAAGCCCGCGGCGGCCTTCGCGGAACGGCTCGCGGAGGCTCTGGCGGCCACCGCTCCGCTGACGGCTGAGGAGCGCCGGGCCCGCAGTGGATTCACCAATCGGCAGGTGACTCTCAACTGAGGGATGAATTACGGAGGGAGAATGCGGGCATTCGCACGGTGATTCGCGTCACAGCAAGCCGTACTCGCAGGTAAACGGACGGCTTGAAGAGATCCATGGAATTTGCGAACGGCCCATTGCTTGTTACCGTTTAAGGGCCCGGTCGCTGGTGCATCCCCCGTCGCCAGCGACCGGGTCTTTTCATGTCCGGACGCCTCCGCGTCCCGCTCCCGGGCATCGGTTCACGGCTCAACTTCCGTTCTCTTCAAGGGAGTTGCTGCCGGACCGCAGCAGCAGCCCCTCCCCGTCCGGAGCGCCGATCTCCGCCACCGCCGTATGGGCGTCCCCGCCCGGCCGCATTTCCGCCGTCTTCCTGGGCGGGGTGTCGCACGTACCCGGCCGGTCCGTCGCGGGCAGGGTGCAGGGCATGTGCACACTCTCCCCGTCGGGACCCATCAGACTCAGCGCCCCCCGCAGCGATTCACCGGTGGTATTCCGGTAGTACATCCGTCCCCAAGTCGTTTCGTTCCGGGTCAGGACGCAGGTCTGGGCCCGCACTCCTTCCGGTGACGAGGCCTGGGGTCCGCAGACGGCGGTGACCTCCGGCGGACCGGCCTCCCGCCGGGGCGCCGGGAGGAACGCGGGCGCGGAGGGTTCCGGGGCGGAGGCCCGCGAGGGGGAGGAGGCGGGACGTCCGCCGGACGCGTCCGGCACGTCCGGCCCGGCGGTCGCGGCGGCCAGCGGCAGGGTCACCGCGAGCGCCACCGTGCCGGCGAGTGCGATCACGCGGAGGTTCGAGGCACGCTGCTGCGGCTCATACATGGGGGATCCACCTGCAACTCGCTGGAGAGGGAAGGGTTTTCCGAGATCCCCGAACATATCGGGAGGAAGACGGCGCTCAGGGGGACAGAGCGCCTGTTTCCCTCCAACTCCGGCTCGCTGCTACCCGTACGAGTGAACCGCCCCCGAAGCCCCGGCCGCGCGCCGTACGCGCGGCCGTCAGGTCGTCAGTACGCCAGTCGGCTGCCGGTGTCCGGGGCTCCCGCACTGGCTCGCACCAGCACGTCCACCAGGGGTTCCATCCGGGGCAGCCACGGGGCGCCGCCGTCCCCCGCGGACGGCGGCCTCTCCCAGCGCACCTCCCCGGTGCCGATGCGCGACGGCGGCAGCGGAACGTAACCGCCCTCGCCGTGGAACCGCAGCGAACTGGGCACCCGGTCCTGGGCGTAGAGCAGTTCGCCCAGCTCCTCCAGGTCGTACGGCGCGACCAGCAGCGCGAAGCGGGTCGGGGTGGCGATCACCGGGCCGGTGCGCAGGCCGAGCCGGTCGAACTCCGCCAGCGCCCTCTCCCCCGCGGACGCCGGAAGGCTCAGCGCGCACGGCGCGCGCCCCCCGGTGGCCAGCAGGATCGGGGCGCCGGGGCGGTTGGTCCACCACCAGCGCACCATGCGGGCGTCGGTGGTGGCGGCCAGCAGTTCCGGATCGAAGGGGTGCGCGCCGGGCACGGCGCAGTCGGGCCGCGGACAGGAGCAGAGCCCCCCGGGCTGCCCGGACCGGCGTGCGGCCGGGCGCCTGGAATCCCGCGGCGCCACACCGGGCAGCACGGGCCACCTCCACCGCGTGGCGCAGGTGAGCGCCGCGTTCCGCAGCGCCCAGCGGGTCATGCGTCGCCTTCCGAGGATCTCGCGCATCAGCGCTCGTTCCTTTCCCTAACGCCAAGGATCGACAAGGACCTATCAGGACCGGAAACCGACGACGGCCGTCCGGCCCCTCACACCTGTACACCTGTGGATCTCGCGTGACCGCGCGCATGCGCGGCCGGGCAGTGCGCCACCGCGTTCCGCTTCCCGCGGCCCGTCGCCACGGGCCTCCGCGGGACGGGCGGGGAACGCGGCGGTGCGGCGCGCCCGGTGGCCGCGCTCGTGCCGTCCGCGATACCGGTGACCGCCCGGTGGCCGTGCCTGATCTTCCGCCACGTACGAGGGCGCGCCTTCGACTCTGCTCCGTGAGACGCGCGGACCGGCGCACCGGGTTCCGGCTGAACCCGACCGCTCGGTCCCTCCTGCCGTACGTACCACGTACCCACGACGACCGTGATGACGCGCTGCCGTACCGACGCCAGTCGACCGCGAACCACCGGACTGAAGGTATGTTTTCGGCCAAGCTTACGGTCGGTCTTCCGCCCCTCCGAGTCCACCCCGCGACTCACACGTCACTCCTGCGACACCCCACGTCAAAAGCCGCCGACAGGGACACCCGCGGCCCGCTGGGACAATGCTGGACATCTCGTTATCAGGGCGTGTACATCTGGAGGCACTGGTAGCGGAGCAGCACGACATGGGGGTTTGCGATGCCATTGCGGATGCCGATCCGCGGCGGGGTACGCCGTCCATGAGCGCCCAGCAGCCGCCGAAACTGGCCGGAATCAACTCGACAGCACCGCCTCCCCAGCACACTGTCCCGCCCGCCGCCGGCGTCCCGCAGCGGCAGTCCGCCCCCTGCCGGCCCACCCCCGGGGACCCCGCCCTCACCCGCCCCGTCGAACGGCTCGCCGCCGCCCAGGACCGGCTCGCCGGGTGGATCTCCGACCTCACCACCCTCCACGACCTCACCGAACGCCTGGCCCGCACCGACACCCTGGACGCGGCGGTGCGCGAGGCCCTGGACGCCGGAGCCGCCCTCGTGGGCGCCCGGCGCGGACTGATCACCCTGGAACCGCCCTCCCGGACCCACCCCCACGGCCCCACCGCCACCTTCGGGCTCGGCCTGGGCGTCGCGGACCTGGGGCACATCGAGACCGTCCCGCACGGCTCCCCCCACGACCCCGCGCACGGCTCCGCCTCCCACGCCCGCCTCCTGGGCGGACTGCCGGGGACCGGCGCCCGGCCGCGCGAGATCGCCCATCCCCACATCGCCGAGGAGACCGGCATCGACCCGCGCCACCGCGAGGTCGCCGCCCGGCTCGGCTACGCCGCCAGCTACGCCGTGCCGCTGGTGGCCGAGACCGCCGGCCGGGTGGGCGCCGCCGTCTGGCTGTACGACGAGCCGGCCCAGCCGACCGAGCGCCAGCGCCACCTGCTCGGGCTGTACGTCCGGCACGCCGCCGAGCACATCGCCCGACGGCTCGACCTCGCCCGCGCCCGCGCCGACCTGGCCACCGTCCGCGAGGAACTGCTGCCCGCCCGGCTGCCCCGGGTGCCGGGCGTGCGGCTGGCGGTGCGGCACCGCACCGGACCGCGCGGCGGCGGCGACTGGTACGACGTCCTGCCGCTGCCCGAGGGGGCGCTCGGCCTGTCCGTCGGCGGCGTCACCGGATCGGGGCCCGGCGCGGTGGCCGCGATGGGACGCATGCGGGCCTCGCTGCGGGCGTACGCGGTGATGGAGGGCGAGGACCCGGTCGCGGTCCTGTCCGACCTGGAGCTGCTGCTGAGGCTCACCGAGCCGGCCCGCGCCGCGACCGCGCTGTTCGGGTACGCCGAGCGGACCGCGCACCCGCACCCGTCCGGCGGGTCCGGGACCGCGACCGCCGGGCACGCCACCAGGATCCTCCTCGCCGGAGCCGGGCACTGCCCGCCCCTGATCATCGGGCCGCGGCGCGTCGAGTTCGCCGAGACCACCCTCTCCGCGCCGCTGGGGATGCTCGCCTGCTGGGAGGCGCCGAGCATCGAGCTGCGGCTGGAGCCCGGGGAGACGCTCCTGATGTACAGCGACGGCCTGCTGCACCGCACCGGGGAGCCGATGGACCGCGCCTTCGCCCGGCTCCAGGCCGCCGCCATCGGCGCCCCGCGGACCGTCCGCGACGACCCCGAAGCGCTGGTGGACCACGTCCTGCACCTGGTGCTCCCCGACGGGCGGGCCGACGCCGACAGCGCCGAGGACGTGGTGCTGCTGGCCGCGCGGTTCTGAGCGCCCCGGCCGGGGCGCCCGGGGGCCCGCCCGGCGGTCCCGTCCCCCTCCTCCGGTGCCTCCGGTCCGTACCGCCGGAAATCCGTGCGGACCTACGATGGGAAGCGGTCCGCACAGGGCCCATCCCAGCAGCAGGAGGAGGCAGCGACGTGGCTGACCAGCAGACTCCGGAGATCCCGGACGAGCAGGGCGAATCGATCGAGCCGACGGCGGAGCAGCCGATCAAGCAGCGGAAGAACGGCCTGTACCCCGGTGTCTCCGACGAGCTCGCCGAGAACATGAGGACCGGCTGGGCCGACACCGAGCTGCGCGACCTGGAGCCGGTCCCGCAGGCCGCCCGCACCGCGGAGCGGCGCGCGAAGCTCTCCGCCCGCTTCCCCGGCGAGCGGCTGGTGATCCCCGCCGGCAACCTCAAGACGCGCTCGAACGACACCGAGTACCCCTTCCGGTCATCCGTGGAGTACGCCTACCTCACCGGCAACCAGACCGAGGACGGCGTCCTGGTCATGGAGCCGAGGGCCGACGGCGGCCACGACGCCGTCCTCTACCTGCTGCCCCGCTCCAACCGCGAGAACGGCGAGTTCTGGCTCGACGGCCAGGGCGAACTGTGGGTGGGCCGCCGGCACAGCCTCACCGAGGCCGAGAAGCTCTACGGCCTGCCGTGCAAGGACGTGCGCACCGTCGCCGACACGCTGCGGGAGGCCCGCGGCGACGTCCGCGTGGTACGCGGCCACGACGCGGGGGTCGAGGCGGCCCTCGCCGACAAGACGACCGCTGAGCGCGACGAGGAGCTGAAGGTCTTCCTCTCCGAGATGCGCCTGGTCAAGGACGACTTCGAGATCGGCGAGCTGCAGAAGGCCGTCGACTCCACCGTCCGCGGCTTCGAGGACGTCGTGCGGGTGCTGGACAGGGCCGAGGCCACCTCCGAGCGGTACATCGAGGGCACCTTCTTCCTCCGCGCCCGGGTGGAGGGCAACGACGTCGGCTACGGCACCATCGCCGCCGCCGGACCGCACGCCACCACCCTCCACTGGGTGCGCAACGACGGCCCGGTCCGCTCCGGCGACCTGCTGCTGCTGGACGCCGGCGTGGAGACCCACACCCTCTACACCGCCGACGTCACCCGCACCCTGCCGGTCAGCGGACGCTTCACCGACCTCCAGCGGAAGATCTACGACGCCGTCTACGAGGCGCAGGAGGCGGGCATCGCGGCGGTGAAGCCGGGCGCGAAGTACCTCGACTTCCACCACGCCGCCCAGCGGGTGCTGGCCGGGAAGCTGGTGGAGTGGGGCCTGGTCGAGGGCCCGGTGGAGCGGGTGCTGGAGCTGGGGCTCCAGCGCCGCTGGACGCTGCACGGCACCGGCCACATGCTCGGCATGGACGTCCACGACTGCGCCGCCGCCCGCCGCGAGACGTACGCCGAGGGGACGCTGGAGCCGGGGATGTGCCTGACCGTCGAGCCGGGCCTGTACTTCCAGCCCGACGACCTGACGGTGCCCGAGGAGTACCGCGGCATCGGCGTCCGCATCGAGGACGACATCCTCGTCACCGAGGACGGCAACCGGAACCTCTCGGCGGCGCTGCCGCGCCGCTCCGACGAGGTCGAGGCCTGGATGGCGCGCCTGCGCGGCTGATCCCCGGCACGGGGCGGGGGCTTCCCGGACAACCCGTCCGGGAAGCCCCCGTCACAGAGCCCTCACACCGTCACAGAGCCCTCACGCCGTCAGGAGCCCCCGGGAGCGGGCACCTGCTCGCACAGACCGGAGCGGTTCTCGGTCCGGCCGGTGCTCTTGCGCCAGGTGTTGGCCGTGCCGGCGGTGCCGTCGCCCTCGGTGCGGTCGTGGCAGTCGTGCTCGGCGTTGTTCCGCAGCCGGTTGTGGGCCAGGGTGTTCTCCCCGTTCCCGCCCGCCTCGACGCGGATGCCGCTGCGCGCGTTGTCCGCCACCCGGTTGTGGGAGACGACGGACCGCGTCAGCGAGTCCGGTCCGATGCCGATGCCGTCGCCGACGGTGACCCCGTCGACGCGGTTGCTGATGATCTTGACGTCCGTGCTCGGTCCGCCGCTCGCCAGCGTGCCCGGCACTCCGCCGGAGCCCGTGCTCGTACGGAGGCCGCCGGCGCTGTTCTCGATGTCGTTGTACTGGATCTGGAGCCAGTCGTTGTCGTGGCCGACGAAGAGCGCGGCCCCGGTGCTGTTCCTGATCCGGTTCCTCTCCACCTCGCTGTCCACCGAGTTCACGACGACGAGCAGCGAGCCGTCCCGCTGCGAGACGTTCTGCTCGACGTCGACGTCGGAGATGTCGCCCGGTTCGTCGCCCACGAGCGCGATCGCGGCGGAGTCATTCCGGAAGAAAGAGTTCTCCAGGATCTCCGTGAAGTCCAGACCCCGGTCCGAATGAATTCCGTATCCGCTCTCGGGACCCGGCCGGTTGTTCTGGCGAATGCAGTTCTTCTCCACCTCGTTCTGGGTGGTCGCCTCGCTGATGTCGAGGCGGATTCCGGATACGTTGTTCTGGATCGTGTTCCTCTCCATCTGGTATCCGGAGAACGACGGGCCGGTGGCGACGCCCGGGCCCGCGGTGTTGTTCTGGACCGTGAAGCCGCTGAACAGGATCTCGTTCGCCAGCAGGTTGACGACGCCTCCCGAGGAGTTCCTCGCCTGGACGATCGAGTCCCTGCGCGGGTCCGCCGCCTGGGGCCTGTCGCACGCTCTCGGTGCGCTCGCCCCCGTGAGCTGGAGGCTCTTCCGGACTGTGACCACTTCGTCGTACGTTCCGGCGCAGACCTTGATCCGGCTTCCGGCCGGGGCGGCGTCGACCGCGTCCTGGATCGACATGAAGTCCGCGTTCGGGCACTGGACGAGGTCGTCGTCGACGACGATTTCCGCCGGGGCCGCGTGGCTGGGCATGGCCGGCAGTGCGGCGACCAGCGCCACGCATGCCGACAGGAGGAATTTCTTCTTCAAGTTCTTGCCTTTTCTCCGTTCGGAGGCACACCGAATGATCGGGCCGCATCGGATTGCGGCGGCGAATCCGGCGCATGTGGAGGGAGCGCCATTTCAAATTCGCCGGCCTGCTTAGACCTTCGACCCCGGCACCAGGTGCGGCAACTCCTCCTGAGCCGTTGGGAGAATCGGCTTTCCGAGTGCATTTTCCGGCGCTTTCGGAAGGTGCGGGCGCGTCGGCTTCCCTCCCCGCCCGGCGGGGGCCGGACCCCGCGCACGCGTCCGCCCCGCGCCGGACGGCGGGTCCGGCGCGGGGCGGCGACGGGCGGCGACAGGGCGCGCGACGGGGCGTGCGGCAGGGCGGGACGGGCGGCGGGCCGTCCGGGGCGGGGCCGGTCAGGACACCTTCAGCAGCGCGTCCTTCCGCCACTTGAGGAGCTTGTCGAAGCAGACCACGGCCCCGTCGCCCGGCTTGCTCCGGAAGTCGACGTGGTCGGCGAGGGCCTCGATCAGGAACAGCCCCCTGCCGTGCTCGGGGGTGTGCGCCCCGTCCGGGGGGCCGTCCGGGAGACCGCCCCGGAAGCCGCCGAACGTCCCGGCCCCCGCGGCCGGGTCACCCGGCGCGGACGCGAAGCCCGGTCCGTGATCGGTCACCTCGATGCGGCACATGTCGTCGTCGAGGTACGCCGTCACACGGAATTCCCCGGCCCCCGCCTGCCCCGCTCCCACGGGCCCGCCGTGCTCGACGGCGTTCGCGCACGCCTCCGAGAGAGCGACCGACAGGTCGTAGGAGACCTCGGGATCGACGCCCGCCGCCTCCATCGCGCCGAGCAGAAGCCGCCGCGCGAGCGGAACGCTCGCGGCCTCGCGCCGCAAGTGGAGAGACCACCAGATGCTCATGCTCAGCCTCCTGGCTGCGGCTTGACATACGCCTACGTATTGCCCGGGGCACGGACGGTAAGCCCGTGGTCGGCGCGCTACCGCTCATTCGGCGGACGCGGCGTGCCCGGCCGCGTACGGAAAAGGTACGAGATGCCCTCGATCAACTGTCCTCTCCGGTTCCGGCGGATTGCGGAGGTGGCGAAGTCGGGCCGTCCCGGGCCCCGCCCCGTGTTCCGGCCGGGCGGGTGATGAGAGGATGGTCCGGCCATGAGAGCCCCCGTCGCGCGCGCCGCCGCCGACCTGCGACTGCTTCGGGCCGCGGTGTTCGCCGCGGTCTGCGTCACGCTGTCCGCGGCCGGGCACGTGTTCGCGGCCGGACAGGGCCTGCCGCTGTGGACGGTGGGCGCGGGCTTCGCGGCGGTGCTCGCCGTCGCCGCGCCCCTGGCCGGGCGCGAACGCTCCTGGCCGGGCATCGCCGCCCTGCTGGCTCTCGGGCAGATAGCGCTCCACTCCCTCTTCTCCTCCGGCCAGACGGCACGGACGGCGCCCGCCGCTCCCGGCGGAGGCGACCGGGACGGGCTGCTGGCCCTGGCCGGACGGCTGCTCTGCGACGACCGGGCCGCGGCCGTGCTGACCGAGGCCGAGGCCCGCCGCATCGTCACCGCCGCCGGCCTCTCCGGCGCGGCGCAGCAGACCACGGCGGAGGCCGCCGCGCTCCACGGCGGGCACGCACTGCCGGCCGCCGTCGGCACGGAGGGCCCGGCCGACTGCCTCCAGGCCGCCGTGCGCACCGCCCTGTCCCTGCTCTCCGCACCCATGCTGCTCGGGCACCTGCTCGCCGCGCTCGCCGCGGGCTGGCTGCTGCGCCGCGGCGACGCCGCGCTGTGGCGGCTGGTGCGGCTGTCGTCCCACCTCGGCGGCGGGATCGCCGGCGTGCTGCTCGTCCGGGCCCTCCGTGCGGCGCTGCGCTGGACGCGGGCCCTGTGCCGCGGGCTGCTGCCCGACGGCGCCGTGCCGCCGTGCGCCCCCCGCGCCGACGGGGCGCCGGATCCCGTACCGCCCCACTCCCTGGTGCCGGCGCACTCGGTGGTCCGGCGCGGGCCGCCGCGCTCCCCGCACGGTCTCGTCCTCGCGGCCTGACGCGCACGTCCCCGTACCGGGGGTGTGGTGCGCGCCGGCGCCGCGCGCACCACACCCGGGCTCACCCGGCCCGCGGGCTCCCGTGCGGGCCCGCCGCCGTGCCGGGGAGCGTGTCCCCTCCGTACGAGGAGTGTCATCAGCATGCAGTTCCCGCGTATCCCGGTGCCGTCCGCCCGCCGTCTCACGGCCGCGGGCGTCACCGCCGCCGCCTGTGCCGTCGTCCTCGCCGGGCCCGCCGCGGCCCACGTCTCCGTCAATCCCGAGGAGGCCGAGCAGGGCGGCTACGCCACCATCGACATCAAGGTCCCCAACGAGCGCGACGACGCCTCGACCGTGAAGCTGGAGGTCACCTTCCCGGCCGACCACCCGCTCGCCTCCGTGATGCCGCAGCCGGTGCCGGGCTGGGACGTGAAGGTCACCCGGACCAAGCTGGACAAGCCCCTGGAGGTCCACGGCCGGAAGCTCGACGAGGTCCCCTCCAAGATCACCTGGACGGAGACCGACGGCGGCATCGAGCCGGGCACCTTCCAGCAGTTCCCCGTCTCCGTCGGGCAGCTCCCGGAGGACGTGGACCGGCTCGTCCTCAAGGCCGTCCAGACGTACGACAGCAAGGAGGTCGTGCGCTGGATCGAGGAGCCGCCCGCCGAGGGCGGCGAGGAGCCGGAGCACCCGGCTCCCGTGCTGAGGCTGGTCCCCTCCGAGGACGGGGACGGCCACGGACACGGCCACGGCGACGGCCGCGACGACGCCTCCGAGGAGGACGACGGCGCGGAGAACGCCGCGGCCGAGGCCGACGACGACCGCGACGGCACGGAGAACGCCGCCGCGGAGACGGGCGACGCCTCCGACACCACCGCCCGCGTCCTCGCCGTCATCGGCATCGCCGCCGGTGCGGGCGGCATCGCCTTCGGCGTCCTGGCCGGACGCCGCCGCACCTCCTGACCGCCGCGTCCCGGCAGGGGCCCGCGCCCGCTCACGGGCCGGGCCCCCCGGGGCGCCCGGCGGCAGACCACCCACCGCAAGGAAGAACGGGAACATGCACCACACCCCGCGCCGCCACCCCCGGCGCATCCGCCGCGCCCTCGGGCTCGCCCTCGCCACCGCCCTCCTCACCGCCGGCGCGACCGCCTGCGGCGGCTCCGGCGACGGCGGCAGCGGCTCCGACCAGGCCCCGGTGTCCGCGGAGTCCACCGGCTCCGTCAAGCGGGGCACCGTCCTGGACACCCCCTTCGAGAAGCCCGACCTGGTCCTCACCGACACCGAGGGGAAGACCTACGACCTGGTCGAGGAGACCAGGGGCCGGCCGACCCTGGTCTACTTCGGCTACACCCACTGCCCCGATGTCTGCCCCCTGACGATGAGCAACATCGCCGTCGCCAAGTCCAAGCTGCCGGAGGAGGACCAGGACAGGCTGCGCGTCGTCTTCGTCACCTCCGACCCCGAGCGCGACACACCCGAGTCGCTCGGGAAGTGGCTGCGCGCCCAGGACCCCGACTTCATCGGCCTCACCGGCGACTTCGACACCATCCAGGCCGGCGCCCGCTCCCTGGGCATCAGCCTGGAGCCGCCGGTGGTGGAGAAGGACGGCGACATCGTCTCCACCCACGGCACCCAGGTCCTCGCCTTCCTGCCCGGCGACGACAAGGCGCACGTCCTGTACGCCTCCGACGTGCCCGTCGAGGTCTACGAGGAGGACCTGCCCAAGCTGGTCGAGGGGAAGCTCCCGTGAACCGGCCGCGCGTCCGCCGCGCCCTGGGGCCCCTCCTCGCCGCCGCCCTCCTCACCGCAGGCGCGACCGCCTGCGGCGGCTCCGCACCCGAGCTGACCGTCGAGGGCGCGTACCTGCCCCGGCCGGTGACCACCGACACCGCCGGCGCCTTCATGACCATCCGCAACGCCGGCGGCACCGACGACAGGCTCACCTCGGTGAGCAGCGACATCTCCGACGACGTGCAGATCCACACGACCGTCGGCGGCACGATGCGCAGGGTCGCGTCGCTGCCCGTGCCCGCGGGCGGCGCCCTGGAGCTGCGCCGGGGCGGAGACCACCTGATGTTCATGGACCTCGACCGCAGACCCGCCGAGGGGGAGAAGGTCCCGGTGGAACTGCGCTTCGAGAAGTCCGGTCCGATCACGGTCGAGGTCCCGGTCGAAGCGACCAACCACGTCCCCGGCAGCCACCCCCACACACAGTGAGGTCACCCCCATGACCACCGCCGCCCCCCGCACCGCGCCCCGGTCCCCCTCGCGCGTACCGCCGCCCGCGCGGCCGCGCGCCCGCACCGCCCTGCGGGCCGCGCTGCTCGCCGTGCTGGGCGTGCTCGGCCTGCTGGCCGGCACCGCCCCGGCCGGTGCGCACGCCGTCCTGACCGGGAGCACCCCGGCGCAGGGGGAGGTGGTGAAGGAGGCGCCCCGCGAGGTGACGCTCACCTTCACCGAGAGCGTCTCGCTGTCGGACGACTCCATCCGCGTCCTGGCGCCGGACGGCGAGCGGGTGGACACCGGCGCGCCGGGCGAGCGGCCCGCCGCGCGGGGCGGGGACGGCGAGGGGGACGGGAAGGGCTTCCGCTACGGGGTGGCGCTCCGCGGCGGCCTGGCCGACGGCACGTACACCGTCGCCTGGCGGGCGGTCTCCGCCGACAGCCACCCCATCGCCGGCGGCTTCACCTTCTCCGTGGGCGCCCCCTCGGAGACCTCCGTCACCGTGCCGGGGGAGGAGCCGGGCGGCGGCCCGGCCGGCGCGCTGTACGGCATCGCCCGCTACGCCGCCTACGCGGGCTGGCTGCTGCTCGTCGGCGGGGCGGTCTTCGTCCTGGTCTGCCGGCCCGGCGCGGCCCTGGTCCGCCCGGTGCAGCGCCTGGTGGTGGCCGGCTGGGTCACCCTGACCGCCGCCACCATCGCGGCGCTGCTGCTGCGCGGCCCGTACACCGGCTCGGGCGGGCTCGGCGACGTCCTCGACCCGGACGTGCTCCGCGAGGTCCTGGGGACCCGGCAGGGCACCGCGCTCGTCTCCCGGCTGCTGCTGCTCGCGGCGGCGGCGCTGTTCGTGTCGGTGCTCTTCGGGATGTACGCCCGGCGGACCGGCGGGAGCCCCGCCGCCTCCGGGGCAGGCGGGAGCGACGACGAGCGGAACCGGCGCGACCTGGCCTTCGGGCTGTCCGTCGGCGGTACGGTCGTCGCCGTCGGACTCGCCGCGACCTGGGCCATGGCCGAGCACGCCTCGACCGGCGTGCAGACCGGGATCGCGATCCCCGCCGACATCCTCCACCTCCTCGCCGTCGCCGCGTGGCTGGGCGGCCTGGCGGCTCTGCTCACCGTCCTCCGGCAGGGCCCGGCGGTCCCCCGCGGGACGGTGGAGCGCTTCTCGCGGCTCGCCCTGTGCTGCGTGGCCGTCCTCGCCGCGACCGGCCTCTACCAGTCCTGGCGGCAGGTCGGCGGCTGGTCGGCGCTCACCTCCACCTCGTACGGGCGGCTGCTGCTGCTCAAGATCGGGCTGGTGGCGCTGCTGCTGCTCGTCGCCCGGTCCTCCCGCCGCCGGACCGCCCGGCTGGCGGAGGCGGCGGAGGCGTCGGACACGGCGGGGGCGGCGGGTGAGAGCTCCGGGGAGCGGGAGGCGCCCGTGGCCGTCGGCGCGTCCGAGCGGCCCGTTCCGGACGGCGCGGACGGCGCGGACGTCCCGGACGTCCCGGACGGCTCGGACGGCTCGGACGGGGAGCGGCCCGTTCCGGACGGCGCGGACGGCGCGGACGGCGCGGACGTCCCGGACGTCCCGGACGGCTCGGACGGCTCGGACGGGGAGCGGCCCGCCGAGTCCGTCCCCGACCCCGAGCGCGCGGCGCAGCTCGCACGCCAGCGCGCCGCCGTGGAGGCCGCGCGCCGCAGGCGGGAGCGCGACGCCGACCCCGCGCGGTCCGGGCTGCGGCGGTCGGTGCTCGCCGAGGCGGCCGTCGCGGTCGCCGTGCTCGCCGTGACGACCCTGCTCACCGGCACCGCGCCCGCCCGGACGGCCGGGACCGCCGGGGGCGCGGGCACGGCGGTGACCGACCGTCCGTCCGCCGGGGCCGAACCCGTCTCCCTGGTCACTCCCTTCGACACCGGCGGCCCCGAGGGCGCGGGCTCGGCCCAGCTCGACATCGACCCCGGCCGCAGCGGCGACAACACCGTCCACCTGCGGATCACCGACCCCGAGGGCCGGCCCATGGACGTGCCGGAGGTGAAGGTCTCCTTCACCCTGGGGGCCCGGGACATCGGCCCGCTGAGCGTGCCCCTGGAGAAGGCCGCCGGGGGACACTGGACGGCCGACGGGTTCCAGCTCCCCCTGCCCGGTACCTGGCAGGCCTCCGTGACGGTGAGGACCTCGGACATCGACCAGGTCACCGAGAAGGTGACCTTCCGCCTCCCCTGACGTCCCCGGCGCCCCGCGTCCCGACCCGACCCGATCCCGACCCCGTACAGCACCGTCCGGCGCCGCCGGAGAACCGAAGCAGAGAAGCGATGAGCAAGCACCACCCCGCACGCCGCCCCGGTGACCGCCCCGACGAGCGCCCCGCCGGCCCGTCCCGCCGCCGGCTGCTCGGCGCCGCGGGCGCGGCGGGCGCCGCCGGACTCGTGGTCGGCGCGGCGGGCGGCGCCCTGGGCACGGCCGCCGCGACCGAGCCGCCCGCCGACCTGGCCTCGGTCGGGCGCGGCCGCGTCCCCTTCCACGGCGCCCACCAGCCCGGCATCGTCCAGCCGGCGCAGGCGCACGGCCACCTGATCGCCTTCGACCTGGCCGCGGACGCGGGCCGCAGGGAGGCCGCCGCCCTGCTGCGCCGCTGGTCGCGGACGGCCGAGGCGCTGATGGCGGGCGAGACGCCCCCCTCCCGGCTGCACGACACCGGCATCGCCCTGGACGCCGGGCCGTCCTCCCTCACCGTCACCTTCGGTTTCGGCCGGACGTTCTTCGACCGCACGGGCCTCGCGGCGCGGCGCCCGGCCGCGCTCGAACCGCTGCCCCCGTTCTCGTCCGACGCCCTGGACCCGAAGCGCTCCGACGGCGACCTGTGGATCCAGATCGGCGCCGACGACTCCCTGGTCGCCTTCCACGCGCTGCGCGCCCTCCAGCGCGAGGCGGACGGCACGGCGCGGGTGCGCTGGCAGATGAGCGGCTTCAACCGCTCCCCCGGCGCCACCGCCGACCCCCGCACCGCCCGCAACCTGATGGGCCAGATCGACGGCACCAACAACCCCCGGCAGACCGACGAGGACTTCGAGCGGCGGGTCTTCGTGCCCTCCGGCGGCGACCCGGCGTGGATGGCGGGCGGCTCGTACGCGGTCCTGCGGCGCATCCGGATGCTGCTGGACGACTGGGAGCGGACGCCGCGGGACGAGCAGGAGCGGGTGATCGGCCGCCGCAAGTCCGACGGCGCCCCGCTGTCGGGCGGCCCCGGCGGCACCGAGACCACCCCGGTGGACCTGGAGAAGCGGAACGCGGACGGCGAACTCGCCATCGCCGCCGACGCCCACGTGCGGGTGACGGCTCCGGAGACCAACGGCGGCGCCGCGATGCTGCGGCGCTCCTTCTCCTACCACGACGGGTTCCGCGACGACGGCGCCCCGGACGCCGGGCTGCTGTTCATCGCCTGGCAGGCCGATCCGCTGAGGGGCTTCGTGCCCGTGCAGCGCAAGCTGGACCGGGGCGACGCGCTCTCGCGCTTCATCCGGCACGAGGCGAGCGCGCTGTTCGCGGTACCGGGCGGCGCGGGCGAGGGCGAGTACGTGGGGCAGCGGCTGCTGGAGGGCTGAGGGGCCGGGCGTCCGAGGACCGGAACCGGGCCGTGGCGGGGCTGCCGCGCCGTTACTGTGGCCGTATGTCACCCGCGAGCCGCTACACCTACCTGGGTCCCGAGGGCACCTTCACCGAAGCCGCGATCCGCACGCTCCCGGAGGCGGCCACCAGGGAGCTGGTGCCGGCGGTGTCGGTGCCCGCGGCGCTGGACGCCGTACGGAACGGGGAGGCGGGCGGCGCCCTGGTGCCGATCGAGAACTCGGTGGAGGGCGGGGTCAACGCCACCCTGGACGAACTGGCCACCGGCACGCCGCTGATGATCTACCGCGAGGTGCTGCTGCCGATCGCGTTCGCGCTGCTGGTGCGGCCCGGCACCACGCTGGAGGCGGTCAAGACGGTGACCGGGCACCCGGTCGCCCAGCCGCAGGTGCGCCGCTGGCTGGCGAAGAACCTGCCCGACGCGCAGTGGGAGTCGGCGGCCTCCAACGCCGACGGCGCCCGGCTGGTGCGGGAGGGCCGGTACGACGCGGCGTTCGCGGGCGAGTTCGCGGCGGCGACGTACGGACTGACGCCGCTGGTGACCGGCATCCACGACGCGGAGAACGCGGAGACCCGCTTCGTGCTGGTCGGCCGTCCGGGCCGGCCCGCGGCGCGGACGGGCGCGGACAAGACCTCGCTGGTGCTCTGGCTCGGCGACGACCGGCCGGGCGCGCTGCTGGAGCTGCTCCAGGAGTTCGCGGTGCGGGGCGTCAACCTGGTGCGGATCGAGTCGCGGCCGACCGGCGAGGGCATCGGCCGCTACTGCTTCTCGGTGGACGCCGAGGGGCACATCGCCGACCGGCGGGTGGGCGAGGCGCTGATGGGGTTGCGGCGGATCTGCCCGAAGGTGCGGTTCCTGGGGTCGTATCCGCGGGCGGGCGTCGACCCCTCCGAGGTCACGCCGCTGCGGCGGGGGACGACGGACGAGGAGTTCGCGGAGGCGTCGGACTGGCTGGCGCGCTGTGTCGACGGTCGCGCCTGACACCGGGCTGTGCACCGCTCCTGACACCGGGCCGGGCACCGCGCCGGACGCCGCGCCCGGCGGGGCCGTGCCCGCCGGAAGGGTCCGGGGAGCGGCTGGGGAAAGAGCTGGGGAGTACACACGGGTTATCCACAGGACCTATGGGAGACCTGTGCACAACCCATTCCCCAGAAACGGACATTCAAGACAAATAGAACTTCTCTTTCCACAGGCGGCATAGTTGAGCGGAACGTCGCTTCTCGTGTCAAACACCTTGATCGACACCCGAAAGGGCGCCTTTTCCCTCCGAAAGGGTGTGTAGATGTGGTGAAGGAGGGGAATTCATGGCCGAGCGCGAACCCGAGCGCCCCCAACCCCCGCTTCTTCCACAGGATTTCGGGAACGCCTGTGGAAAACACGGTCGGATCCCCCGCCCCTGTGGATAACTTCGGCCGCGCGCTCACCGGCCGCACTCCGCCGATGACCCCTCCCACCGGCCCTCCCACCGGCCCTCCCACCGGCCCTCCCACCGGCTCCTCCCCGGTTCTCCCACCGATTTCCCCTGCCGTCCCCGCCCGTCGCCCCCGGCTTTCCCGGGACGGCGACCCCGTCCACTCCGCACACCCGGACAACCCCGGTACGGTGAAACCGGGATTTCCCTTGACGCCCCGCACGCCCTTTCCATGAAAATTCCCAAAAGGAACATAACGGCGCATACCGCCATATCGAGTCGAGCGCGCCGCCCACCCCCCGGTACCCTGGCGGCGTGATTGACCTTCGCCTGCTCCGTGAGGACCCCGACCGTGTGCGCGCCTCGCAGCGCGCCCGTGGAGAGGACGTCGGCCTCGTCGACGCCCTGCTCTCCGCCGACGAGCGGCGCAGGTCGTCCGGCGTCCGCTTCGACGAACTGCGCGCCGAGCAGAAGCAGCTCGGCAAGCGGATCCCCAAGGCCACCGGCGACGAGAAGGCCGAACTGCTCAAGCGCGCGGGCGAGCTGGCCGCCGCGGTCAAGGCCGCCGACGCCGAGCGGGACGAGGCCGACGCCGAGACCCAGCGGCTCCTGCTCCAGCTCGGCAACCTCGTCCACCCCGACGTGCCCGTGGGCGGCGAGGAGGACTTCACCGTCCGCGAGACGCACGGCACCCCGCGCGACTTCGCCGCCGAGGGCTTCGCCCCCAAGGACCACCTGGAGCTGGGCCAGGCGCTCGGCGCCATCGACGTCGAGCGCGGCGCCAAGGTCTCCGGCTCGCGCTTCTACTACCTCACCGGCGTCGGCGCCCTGCTGGAACTGGCCCTGGTCAACGCCGCGATCGCCCAGGCCACCGAGGCGGGCTTCACCCCCGTGCTGACCCCGGCCCTGGTCAAGCCGCGCGCCATGGAGGGCACCGGCTTCCTCGGCCAGGCCGCCGAGAACGTCTACCACCTGGAGAAGGACGACTACTACCTGGTCGGCACCTCCGAGGTACCGCTCGCCGCCTACCACATGGACGAGATCCTCGACGCGGAGAAGCTGCCGCTGCGGTACGCCGGCTTCTCCCCGTGCTTCCGCCGCGAGGCGGGCTCGTACGGCAAGGACACCCGCGGCATCTTCCGCGTCCACCAGTTCGACAAGGTGGAGATGTTCTCCTACGTCGCCCCCGAGGACTCCGAGGCGGAGCACCAGCGGCTGCTGGAGTGGGAGAAGCAGTGGCTGAACTCCCTGGAGCTGCCCTTCCGGGTGATCGACGTCGCCACCGGTGACCTGGGCGCCTCCGCCTCGCGGAAGTTCGACTGCGAGGCGTGGATCCCCACCCAGGGCAAGTACCGCGAGCTGACCTCCGCCTCGAACTGCAACGAGTTCCAGGCCCGCCGGCTGTCCGTCCGGATGCGGGAGGGCAAGAAGGTCCGGCCGCTGGCCACGCTCAACGGCACGCTCTGCGCGGTGCCCCGCACCATCGTGGCCCTGCTGGAGAACCACCAGCAGGCCGACGGCTCGGTCCGGGTGCCCGAGATCCTCCGCCCCTACCTGGGCGGACGCGAGGTGCTGGAGCCCACGGGACCCGCCGCCCGGTGAGCGCCAGCCCCCCGGCCTTCCCCTACCGGCTGGTCGCCACCGACCTCGACGGCACGCTGCTGCGCAGCGACTCCACCGTCTCGGCCCGTACGCGCGACGCGCTCGCCGCCGCCGCGGCGGCGGGCGCCGCGCACATCGTGGTCACCGGCCGTGCCGTCCGCTGGACCCGGCACATCCTGGACGAGCTGGGCTACGACGGCCTGGCCGTCTGCGGGCAGGGTTCGCAGGTCTACCACGCGGGCGAGCACCGGCTGCTGACCTCCGTCACCCTCGACCGGCCCCAGGCCCGGCTGGCGCTGGAGAAGATCGAGGCGGAGACGGGCCCGCTGGCCCTGGCCGTCTCCCAGGACGGCCTGGACGGCGACGTGCTGTTCGGGCCGGGCTACCGGATGGGGGAGGACGGGAAACTGCCCGCGGAGCTCACCGCCGACCCGGACGAGCTGTGGGCCAGGCCCCTGAACAAGATCTACCTCCAGCACCCCGCCGGAATGGACGACGACACCCTGGCCGACACCGCCCGCCGGGCCGCGGGCGACCTGGTGAGCGTGGTCGTCGCGGGCCCGGGCATCGTCGAGATGCTGCCGCTGGGCCTGTCCAAGGCCAGGGGCCTGTCGATCGCCGCCCGCCGGCTGGGCGTGTCCCCCGCGGCCGCGATCGCCTTCGGCGACATGCCCAACGACATCCCGATGTTCGCCTGGGCCGCCCACGGCGTCGCCATGGGCGGCGCCCACCCCGAGCTGCTGGCGGTGGCCGACGAGGTGACCGCGTCCAACGACGAGGACGGCATCGCGGTCGTCCTGGAGCGGCTCCTCTCCCTCTGAGGGGACCCGGACTCCGGCGGGATCCCGGCGGCGTGTGCGCCGGGATGCCCGCGTCACTCCGGGGTGGGGCCCTCCCGGGTGCCCTCCAGGATCGCCCGGCAGATGGTGTGGAGCTGCTCGGTCCCCTCGGGCGTGAGGTGGTCGAACAGGACACGGCGGACCTGCTCCACATGGCCGTGGGCCGCCTCCTCCAGCGCGGCGAACCCCTCGTCGGTCAGCGTGGCCAGGGTGGTGCGGTGGTCGGCGGGGTGCTGGGTCCGCTTCACCCAGCCCCGTCCCTCCAGCTTGGTGACGGCATGGGAGAGCCGGCTGGCCGAGGAGCGGGTGGTCCTGGCGAGCCGACTCATGGTCAGGGTGCGCTCGGGCGCCTCGGAGAGCATGGCCAGGATCTGGTAGTAGGCCAGCGGCATCCCGGAGTCACGCTGCAACTGCCGGTCCAGTTCCTCGCGTACGCGCTGGGTGGCGGCCAGGAAGGCCCGCCAGGTCCGCTGCTCTCCGTCGTCCAGCCACCGTGTCGTGCCCATGCTTCCAGCGTACGGAAGCGGGTGCGGTACGGCCGGGCCGCGCGGACGGGGCGGCCCGGCCGGCGCTCACTCCTCGCCGGCGAGGGTGAGGGTGCGCAGCTTCTGCCCGGCGTACCAGGTGCCCGCGGCGGTCACCGCCGCCAGCAGCACCACGGCGGTCGGCAGGCCGACGTCGGAGGCGATGTTCGCGCCGGGCGCCGTCTTCTCCGCCAGGGCCAGCGCCCACTGCTGGACGCTGAGCGTCCGGGCGCCGGGCACCAGGCTGCCGAAGAGCGCCTCCCAGATGAGGGCGTAGACCAGGCCGAGGACGACGGCGTGCCGGCTGACCGTGCCCAGCAGCAGGAAGACGGCGCTGTAGGCGATGGACGCGGCGACCGCCGCGACGGCGTAGGCGACGGCGATCTGCCGGCTGTTCCCGTTGAGGATCCAGCCCGCGGCCAGCATCGGGACCGCCGAGAACACCATGGTGACGGCGATGGCGACGGTCAGCTTGGTGAGGATGATCGTGGGCCGCTTCAGCGGCTTGGCCAGCAGGTAGACGATCGATCCGTCGTCGATCTCCGGGCCGATCGCGCCGGTTCCGGCGATCACGCCGATCAGCGGGACCATGGTGGCCAGCGCGAAACCGCCGAGCACCTCGGTGGCGACCGCGTCGTCGGCGCCGACCAGCAGGCGGACCGCGACGGAGATCAGCAGGAGCAGGGCGGGCAGGGTGAACAGGATCAGTGCCCGGCGGCGGCCGAGCAGGGCCCGGTAGGTGAGCCGGGCGACCGTGGGGTCGTACATCGCGGTGGGCTCCTTGGTTCTCAGGCCGTGACGAGGTAGGAGAAGACGCTCTCGAGGGACTCGTCCGAGGGCGAGACCGTGAGGAGCCGGATGCCGTGCTCCCGGGCGATGCGCGGAAGCTGCTCGGTGAAGCGCGCGAAGTCGACGGCCTGGACGAGCAGGGCGCCCTCGCCGCTGTCGAGTTCGATGCCCGCGGTGCAGGGATCGGCGATCAGCGCGGAGGCCAGCGCGCGGTCGTCGCTGGACCGCACGAGGTAGCGGTGGGGGCGGTCGGTCATCAGCCGGCGGATGCGCCGGAAGTCGCCGGAGGCCGCGTGCCGCCCGGCGACGATCACCTCGATGTGGGAGGCGAGCTGCTCGACCTCCTCCAGGATGTGGGAGGAGAACAGCACCGTGCGGCCCTCGTCGCCCATCCGCCGCAGCAGGTCCATCAGCTGCATGCGCTGGCGCGGGTCCATGCCGTTGAACGGCTCGTCCAGCAGCAGCACGGACGGGTCGTGGACCAGCGCGGAGGCCATCTTCACGCGCTGGCGCATGCCCTTGCTGTACGTGCCGATCTTCCGGTCCTGGGCGTACTCCATCTCGACGGTGGCCAGAGCCCTGCGCGCGGCCTCGCCCGGGTCGGGCAGGCCGTGCAGTTCGGCGTTGGCGAGGACGAACTCGCGGCCGGTGAGGAAGTCGTACATCGCCTCGCGCTCGGGGACGACGCCGATCTCCTCGTAGACCCGCTCGTTGCGCCAGATCGGCGTCCCGTCGAGGGTGACGGTGCCGGTGGAGGGGGACAGGAAGCCGCCCATCATGTTGATCAGCGTGGATTTGCCCGCGCCGTTCGGGCCGAGCAGCCCGGTGACGCCGGGGCCGATGTCCATGGTCACGTCGTTGACGGCGACGACGTTGCCGAACCAGCGGGACACGTGGTCGATGTGGATCGTGGTCATGGCCTACGCCGCCTTCTCGCTCTGCGTGTGGGTCGTCGCGGTCGCCGGGGTCGTCACGGTGGCCGGGGCCTTCTCGGTCGTCACAGCCCCGCCTTGCGGTAGCGGGCCAGCAGCGCGGCCCAGCAGGCCGCGATCAGGCCGAGGACAACCAGGACGTAGACGGCCGCCGCGGCGGCGGAGGGTTCGTGCCCGCCGGGGAAGCCGGAGGGGGCGCCGAGGAGCGCCGACTGGATGCCGTCGATGAGCGAGCCCGCGGAGAAGAGTCCGAGCCAGGCGACGGCGCCGCCGCTGCCCTGGCTCTCGGCGATGGCCTGGACGGTGGTGACGGCGAAGTACGGGATGGTCAGCACGGCGATGACCGCGGCGACGCCGAAGCCCCGGCGCGGGGTGAGCGCGGCGACCAGCAGGCCGATGCCCGCGTGGAGGGCGGAGAACACCGCGACCGAGACCAGGCCCTTGAGGAAGCCGGCGGTCTGGTCGCCGAAGTCGAGCCCGACCAGCAGGGCGCCCGCGTACATGACCACCAGGGGGGCGGCGGTGAACAGGAAGAGGGCCGAGGCCATGGCCGCGTACTTGGCGGTCACGTAGTCGGTGCGCTCGATCGGGCGCGAGAAGTACAGCGGCACGGTGCGGAAGCGCAGGTCGCGGGAGACCGACTGCGGGGCCTGGGAGGCGAGGTAGAGGCCGATGACCGGCTGCATCAGCAGCGCGTACTCGGCGTAGTCGACCGACAGCTCCTTGGCGCCGGGGGTCACGGCGGCGACCGCGGCGATGATGCCCGCCGGCAGCAGCATCACGGCCAGCAGCACGAACGGCAGCACCTTGGACTTCGCCGAGCGCCCCAGGCCGTACGCGCCGCGCAGGGACTGGGTCAGCAGCGAGCGGCGGGCGTAGGACCGGCCGAGTCTGGGGCCGTCGTAGTGGCGGTAGCCGATGTCGTGGATGCTGGCGTCCTCGCCGCGCGGGGCGGGGACGGCGGCGCTCGTGGTCGGTTCAGGCCGCATCGGTGCTGCCCCCCTTCTCGGTGGTTCCGGTGGCCCCGACGGGACCGGCGGCGTCGGCGGGACCGGCGGCGTCGGCGGTCTTGAAGACCTCCGCGATGCGGTGCCGGCGCTGCTCCATCCGGACCAGGCCCAGACCCAGCCCGGCGACCGTGTCGCGGACGGTGTCGTACACGGTGTCGTCGGCCGCCTCGACCAGCAGGACGCGGCCCGCGCCGGGCAGTCCGTCGCCCGCGCCGGCCACGGTGAGCCCGGTCCCGGTGAGGGCGGAGCGCAGTGCGGCGGTGCCGTCGGGGTGGGCATCGGTGTCGGTGACCTCGACCGCGAGGGTGGTGGTCCGCTGGGTGAAGTCGGCGGTGGAGGAGGAGCGCAGCAGCTTGCCGCCGTCGACGACGACGACGTGGTCGCAGGTGCGTTCCAGCTCGCCCAGCAGGTGGGAGGTGACCAGGACCGAGATCCCGAAGTCGGAGTGGACGCGGCGGATCAGGCCCAGCATGTCGTCCCGGCCGACCGGGTCCAGGCCGTTGGTCGGCTCGTCCAGGAAGACCAGCTGCGGGTCGTGGACCAGCGCCTGGGCCAGCTTGACCCGCTGCTTCATACCGGTCGAATAGCCGCCGATGGGCCGGTAGCGCTCCTCGTACAGGCCGACGTGGCGCAGGGTGTCGGCGGTGCGCTCACGGGCCGCGGTGGCGGGCAGGCCGGACATCCGCGCCATGTGCACGACGAACTCGGTCGCCGAGACGTCGGGCGGCAGGCAGTCGTGCTCGGGCATGTACCCGACACGCTCGCGGATGCCGGCGCCCTGGGTGGCGACGTCCATGCCGAGGACGGAGGCGGTCCCCTCGGTGGCGGGGGACAGGCCCAGCAGGATCTTGATCAGGGTCGACTTGCCCGCGCCGTTGGCACCCACCAGGCCGGTCACGCCGGGCGTGATCCTCATGGTGAGCCGGTCCAGCGCGGTGACCCTGGGAAACCTCTTCGTGAGGTTCTCGGTCGCGATGACAGTCACGCGTCCGACCGTATCGGCAACCGCCACCGGTCACGTCAGACCGCGGTCCTGGATACGTCTCGTACTGGAGGTGTACATGCCCCTAGGGGCCGGTCCGGGGGAAGGAGCCGTCCGGCCGCGCCCCGGGCGGTGTCACGGCGCCGGGACCGGTTACCCGTCGTCCCCGGAACGTCCGGTGCCGTGACACGGCGGGAAGGAGAGGTGCGCATGGGATCCGGGGAGACGGTGGCGGGCGCGCGGGAGCGGTGGATCCCCACGGACGGCGTCGAGCTGTGCGTCGCCGAACTGGGCGGGCGGACGGGGCCGGACGGGAGCCGCCGCCCGACGGTGGTGCTGCTGCACGGCTACCCGGACTCCAAGGAGCTCTGGCGCCCGGTCGCCGAGCGGCTCGCGGACCGCTTCCACGTGGTGCTGTACGACACGCGCGGCTTCGGGAAGTCGACGCCGCCGCGACCGCTGCGCGGCGGGTTCACGCTGGAGAAGCTGACCGACGACTTCCTGGCCGTCGCGGACGCGGTGAGCCCCGACGCCCCGGTGCACCTGGTGGGGCACGACTGGGGGTCGCTCCAGGGGTGGGAGTTCGCCACGGTCGGGCGGACCCAGGGCCGGATCGCCTCCTTCACCTCCCTGAGCGGACCGTCCCTGGACCACCTCGGGCACTGGTACGCCCGGCGGCTGACCCGGCCCTCCCCCGTCCGGACGGCCCAGGCGCTCGGGCAGGCCGTCAGGGCCTCGCACGTGTACCTGATGCACCTGCCCGGCGTGCCGGAGGCGCTGTTCGGCCGGCTCGTCCCCGCCCTCGCGCGGCACCGGGACGCCCACCCGTACGACGGCGGCTACCCCACCGCCTCGCTGCCCTCCGACGCCGCGCACGGCGCCTGGCTGTACCGCGACAACGTCCGCGCCCGGCTGCGGAACCCGCGCGAGGACGCCTACGCCCACGTGCCCGTCCAGCTGATCACGCCGGTCGACGACCCCTTCCTCTCCCCCGCGGTCCACGACGGGCTGGAGCGCTGGGCGCCGCGGCTGACGCGCCGCGCCCTGCGCGCGGGCCACTGGGCGCCGCGCACCCGCCCCGACCGGCTGGCCCTCTGGATCGGCGCGTTCGTCGACGCGTGCGAGGGACGGCGCGGGGACGGCGGGGGAGACGGGGACGGCCGGACCACGGGAGGCTCCGAGGACTCCGGGGGCTCCGGGGGCTCCGGGGGCTCCGGCGACGGGAGCGTCCCCGCCCTGCGCGGCGGGCGGCACGGGCGGTACGCCGAGTACTTCGGCGAGCAGCTGGTGCTGGTCACCGGCGCGTCCCGGGGCATCGGCCGGGCGACGGCCCTCGCCTTCGCCCGGGCCGGCGCCCGCGTCGTCGCCGTGGACACCGACGGCGACGGCGCGGAGCGCACGGCCGAACTGGCGCGGCGGGCCGGCGCGGCGGGGGCGTGGGCCGAGACCGCCGACGTCTCCGACGGGCGGGCCGTGGAGGCGCTGGCCGAACGGGTCGCCGACCGGTACGGCGTGGTGGACGTGCTGGTCAACAACGCCGGGATCGCCGCCGTCGGGCCGTTCCTGGAGCACACCGAGGACGACTGGAACGCCGTCCTCGGCACCAATCTGTGGGGGGTGATCCACGGCTGCCGCCTCTTCGGACGGCAGATGTCCGCGCGCGGCCAGGGCGGCCACATCGTCAACGTCTCCTCGTGCGCCGCCTACGAGCCCACCCGCGCCCTGCCCGCGTACTGCACCTCCAAGGCGGCGGTGCTGATGCTCAGCCAGGTCCTCCGCGCCGACCTGGCCGGGGAGGGCATCGGGGTCTCGGCGGTCTGCCCGGGCGTCGTCAGCACCCCCATCCTGGACGACACCCGGTTCCGGGGGTACGACGAGCGGGACCGCCGGGGCCGGATCCAACGGGCCCGGCAGGTCTACCGGATCCGCAGGTACCCGCCGGAGAAGGTCGCCGACGCGGTGCTGCGCGCGGTGGTGGAGGACCGGGCGCTGGTGCCGGTGAACCTGGAGGCGCGGGCCGGCCTGTGGCTGTCCCGGCTGGCGCCGGGCCTGCTGCGGGCGTTCGCGCGGATCAACGTACGGGCCTGACGGCCGCCCGGCGGTGCGGCCGGGCGGCCGTCCGGCCGGGTCAGGCCAGCTGCCCCGGAGCCTCGGTCGCGATCCTCTCGAAGACCTCCCGGTCGGCCTCGAACATCGTGCCGTCGACCGGCCAGTGCAGCACGATCTCGTCGATGCCCAGCTCGCGGTACGTCCCGGCGAAGTCCACGAAGGCGTCCAGGGAGGCCAGGGGGCGGTCCGGGGTGAAGCCCGTGAGCAGGACGCGGGGCAGCCCCGCCGGGTCCCGGCCCTCCTCCGCGCAGATCTCCTCCAGGCGCCGGATCTGCCCCCGGATCGCGGTGCGCGCCTCCTCGGCGGTGCCGCCCCCGGCCGCCCGGGGGTCGCCGGTGGTCACCCAGGCCTGCCCGTACCGCGCCGCCAGCCGCATGCCGCGCGGGCCCGCGGCGGCCACGGCGAAGGGGATGCGGGGACGCTGGACGCAGCCGGGGATGTTCCTGGCCTCGTGGGCGGAGTAGCGCTCCCCGTGGTGGGTGACCGCGTCCTCGGTCAGCAGCCGGTCCAGGAGAGGCAGGAATTCGCCGAAGTGGTCGGCCCGCTCGCGCGGCGTCCACGGCCGCTCGCCGGGCGCCCTCAGCACCGTGGCGTCGTACCCCGAGCCGCCCGCTCCGATGCCGAGGGTGATCCGTCCGCCGGAGACGTCGTCGAGGGTGATCAGCTCCTTGGCCAGGTTGACCGGGTGCCGGAAGTTCGGCGAGGTCACCAGGGTGCCGAGCCGTATCCGCCCGGTGGCCGTCGCGGCGGCGGTGAGGGTGGGCAGCGCGCCGAACCAGGGGCCGTCGCGGAAGGGCTCGCGCCAGGAGAGGTGGTCGTAGGTGTAGGCGGTGTGGAAGCCCAGTTCCTCGGCCCGCCGCCACCTCTCGCGCCCGCCCTCGGCCCAGCGCAGGACGGGAAGGATCACGGTGCTCAGTCGCATCCCCCGAGCGTATGCGGACGGGTGGGCGCCCGGGCAGTGGTCCGGGTAGTGGGGCGGGCAGTGGGAGGGGCGGCCGGCCTCCCGGGCCACCGGCTGTCCGTGTCCATCCGCTTTCGGATGTGTTCGCCCGGTGGCTCATTCGGGCACCTTCCTGCACGGCTGTGCGCGCATATGCGGGAGGATGGAGACCGTGACCCATGCCCTGGCATTTCCGACGACGCGTCCGCGCCTCATCGCCACCGATCTGGACGGGACGCTGCTGCGCGACGACAAGTCCGTCTCCGACCGCACGGTCGCGGCGCTCGCCGCGGCCGAGGAGGCGGGCGTCGAGGTCTTCTTCGTCACCGGGCGGCCCGCCCGCTGGATGGACGTGGTCAGCGACCACGTCCACGGACACGGACTGGCGATCTGCGCCAACGGCGCGGCCGTCGTCGACCTCCACCGCGGCCGGCGGTTCGTGCGCGTGCGGGAACTGCCGCACGGCACCGCGCTCACCGTGGTCAAGGAGCTGCGGGAGCTGGCCCCGGAGGTCAGCTTCGCCGTCGAGCGGACCGGCGGCATCCACTACGAGCCGCTCTACCCGCAGTTCCACCTCGACCCGGGCGCGGTGATCGCACCGGTCGACGAACTGCTGTCGGGCGGGTCCGAGTACTCCGACCAGCCGATCCTGAAGCTCCTGGCCCACCACAGAGAGCTCACGCCGGACGGCTTCCTGGACATGGCCCGCCGGGTCGCGGGCCATCACGCCGAGTTCACCCGCTCCAGCCCCAGCGCGCTGCTGGAGATCAGCGGGCCCGGCGTGAGCAAGGCCAGCACCCTGGCGCTCTGCTGCGAGCAGCGCGGCATCGCCCCCGAGGAGGTCGTCGCCTTCGGGGACATGCCCAACGACCTGGAGATGCTGAACTGGGCCGGCTCCTCGTTCGCCATGGCCAACGCCCACCCCGACGTGCTGGCCGCGACCCCCTACCGCACGTCCACCAACGAGGACGACGGGGTGGCCGCCGTCATCGAGCGGCTGCTGAGCCTGCCCGCCACGGCCTGAGGACCGCCCGCCCTCCCGGAACGCCCGGGACGCTCCCGCCCCGGACGCCCTTGCCCTGGAGTGCTCTCCAAGCGCCAGCATGAGTCCTCCGAGCGCGGCGGAGGCGCCGCGCGGGACGGGAGGAGCACTCGTGAGCGCACCGAACAGCGCACGGAACAGCACGCCGAACAGCGCACCGGCCGCGCCGTACTTCGCCCTGGGCGCCATGGACTTCGGCACCCGGCTGGACCGGGAGGCGTCGACGCGGCTGCTCGACCGGTTCGTCGAGCGGGGCGGGCGGTGGATCGACACCGCCAACTGCTACAGCTTCTGGCTCGACCCCTCCGGCACCGGCGGCCAGAGCGAGACCGTCATCGGGGAGTGGCTGGCCGCCCGCCCCGGCGTCCGCGACCGGGTGCTGATCAGCACCAAGGTCCGCCAGCAGCCCACCGTGCCCGGGAAGTGGCCGGAGTCCGCCGAGGGACTGTCGGCGCCCGCCGTGCGCCGGGCGGTGCGGGAGAGCCTGCGGCGGCTGCGCACGGACCGGATCGACCTGTACTGGGCGCACGCCGAGGACCGCGAGGTGCCCCTGGAGGAGACCGTCGCCGCCTTCGGCGAGGTGGTCTCGGACGGGCTCGCCCTCCGGCTCGGCGCCTCCAACCACACCGCCTGGCGCGTCGAACGCGGCCGCGCGATCGCCCGCGGAACGGGGGTGGCGGGCTGGACCGCCCTGCAGCTGCGGTACTCCTACGTCCAGCCGCGGCCGGGCGCCGTCCTCCCCGAGGCCGGACACCTCCACGCGACCCCCGAGTCGCTGGACTACGTGCGCAGCGAACCGGAGCTCGACCTGTGGGTGTACTCCTCGCTGCTGTGGGGCTCCTACACCCGCCCCGACCGGCCGCTGCCCGAGCACTACGACCACCCCGGCACGGCGCGCCGCCTGGCCGTGCTCGGGGAGGTGGCCGCCGAGACCGGGGCCACCGCCAACCAGGTCGTCCTGGCCTGGCTGACCGGTGGGGACCCGGCGGTCGTCCCGATCGTCGGGGTGAGCCGCACCGAGCAGCTCGACGAGGCGTTCGACGCGATGGAGCTGCGGCTGGACGCGGAGCAGCGGCGGCGGCTGGACGAGGCCGCCTGACCGTCCGGCGGGGCCGGCCGGGGCCGGTTCCGCCGGACGCGTCCGCCGCGGGACGCGTCCGGCCGCAGGGCGCGGATCAGCGCCTCGCGCCCACCAGCTCCTCGGTGGCCCGTTCCCGCTCCAGCATCCGCCGGAAGGGCCCGTCCGCCCCGGCCAGTTCCCGGTACGGGCCGCGCTGGACCACCCGGCCGCCGTCGAGGACGACCACCTCGTCCACCGCCTCCAGCCCGGCCAGGCGGTGGGTGATCAGCACGGTGGTGCGGCCCTCGGTGGCGGCCAGCAGGTCGGCGGTCAGGGCGTCGGCGGTGGCCAGGTCCAGGTGCTCGGCGGGCTCGTCCAGCACCAGCACGGGGAAGTCGGCCAGCAGCGCGCGGGCCAGGGCCAGACGCCGGCGCTGGCCGCCGGAGAGCCGGGCGCCGAACTCGCCGACCAGGGTGTCCAGCCCCTCGGGCAGCTCCCGGACCCAGGCGTCGAGGCGGGCGGCGGCCAGGGCGGTGTGGAGGTCCTCGTCGGTCGCGGACGGCCTGGCGAGGCGGAGGTTCTCCCGCAGGGAGCTGTCGAAGACGTGCGCGTCCTGGGCGCACAGGCCGACGGCGCGGCGTACGGCGTCGCCGTCCAGGGCGGTGGCGTCGGCGGCGTCCGGCCCGAGGGTGTAGCTCCCGGACCCGGGGTCGAGGAAGCGCAGCAGGACGTGGGCGAGCGTGGTCTTGCCCGAGCCGGACGGGCCGACGACCGCCACGCGCCGGCCCGGCGTCAGGGTCAGGTCCACCCCGGCGAGGGCGGGACGCTCCTGGCCGGGGTGGCGGGCCGTGAGGCCGGTGAGGACGAGAGGGAACGGGGTGGCGGGCTCCGGAAGCGGGTGCTCCGGCTCGCGGACGGGGGCGGGGGCGTCGATCACCTCGTGGACCCGCTCGGCCGAGCGGCGGGCGCGCTGCCGGTACTGGGCCGCCTGCGGCATGCCGGCGACCGCCTCGAAGGAGGCGAGCGGGGTCAGGACGACCACCGCCATGAGGAGGCCGCCGAGCCGCCCGTCGTGGACGGCCGCGGCCCCGGCCCAGGCCGCGGCCGTGACGGTCAGCCCCGCGGCGAGCGCGGACAGGCCGCCGCCCAGCGCGGTGACGGCCGAGCTGCGGGCCGCGAGCCGGGTGAGGGCGGCGTCGGCGGCGCGGACGGCCTCGATGCGGCGGGGCAGTGCGCCGGCGACGGTCAGTTCGGCGGTGCCGGTGAGCAGGTCGACGGTGCGGGTGGTCAGCTCGCCGCGGGCGGGCGCGAGCCGGCGCTCGGTGCGGCGGGAGACGGCGGCGGCGAGCGCGGGGACGGCGGCTCCGGCGAGGAGCAGTCCGGCCGCGAGGGCCGCGCCGGCCTCGGGGAGGAGCCACGCGGTGAAGACGGTGGCGGAGAGCGAGACCGCGGCGGCGACGGAGGCCGGGAGCAGCCAGCGCAGGAAGTAGTCCTGGAGCGCGTCGACGTCGGTGACGAGCCGGGTGAGGAGGTCGCCGCGCCGGGCGTGGCGCAGCCCGGCGGGGGCGAGGCGCTCCAGGCGCCGGTGGACGGTGACGCGCAGGTCGGCCAGGAGGCGCAGCACGGCGTCGTGGGAGACGAGGCGCTCGGCGTAGCGGAAGACGGCGCGGCCGATGCCGAAGGCGCGGGTCGCGGTGACGGCGACCATCAGGTACAGGACGGGGGGCTGCTGGGAGGCGCGCGAGATCAGCCAGCCGGAGGTGGCCATCAGGCCGACGGCGCTGAGGAGCGCGAGCGCTCCGAGGAGCAGGGCGAGGGCGAGGCGGGAGCGCTGGGGGCGCGCGACGCGGCGCACGCGGGCGAGGGTGTCCGGCTCGGGGGCGGGTGCGGGCTTGGGTGCGGGCTTGGGGGCGGGGGCGGTGCGTGCTCGGGTCGGGGCCGTGGGGGCGGGGGCGGTGCGTGCTCGGGTCGGGGCCGGTTCGGGACGGCCGTTCCGGACGGCATTATTTACGGGCCGTTGCCCTGTGCCGTTCTGTGACCCGGTGATTGGCCCGCAAATAACGCTTGAGTGTCCGGAACGGCCGTCCCTGCCCGTCCCCTCCGGCTCGCTGCCGGCTGCAGGGCCGCCGTGGGCCAGGGTGCGGGCCGGGGTGTGGGTCCCCTCCGGCTCGCTGCCGGCTGCAGGGCCGCCGTGGGCCAGGGTGCGGGCCGGGGTGTGGGTCCCCTCCGGCTCGCTGCCGGCTGCAGGGCCGCCGTG